>JAGVUD010000212.1 GCA_019136435.1 Armatimonadota bacterium
ACGAGTTCTTCCGCGGGTCCCACCGGGTGAGAGGTCACATGCTCGCACAGGGCATCGAGCGCGGGCTGTGCCTTCAGCGAACGAAGCGCGGCGCCTGCAATCTGGACGACCTCCGGGTCGAACGACGAGAGCGCTCCGGCAAGGATGGGGACTGCGGCGGGACCGGAATCCTCCGCCAGTTTCCGCGCGGCCGCGCGCCGCAGCGCGCCGCCCACCAGCGGCACGCGGCACTCCAGCCGGGCGGCAGCCTTCCGCAGTTCAGATGGGTCCAACAACGTCTCCTTTCCCCGGGGCGGCGAACGCGACCGGTCCGAACATGGCGCGCCGCAGTCCTGCGGTGTCCCCGTGCTTCAGATGCCCGATGCAGCTCATCACCGACGCCCGCACGCGCTCGAGGCTGACCCTGCCATCGCCGTAGCTCCCGGCCAGCTCGCGCAGCCGCCGCTGCATTCGGACGCCGGTGGCGCGCCGCAGCCTGCGCCGCTCGGGGAACACCTGCCACCCCAGAAATTCGACTCCGCGGGCCACGGGCGCCACCTGGCACTTTTTCGGGTGCAGCCGCAGCCTGAGGCCGTTCAGACGGCGCTGGATTCGGGGCAACAGCCCGGCAAGCGCGGCTTTGTCATCTCCGAAGACGAGAAAGTCATCCACAAACCGTATATACGCCCGGCAGCCCGCCACTTCCTTCATCCAGTGGTCGAAGCCGTCCATGTACACGTTGCCGAAGAGCTGGCTCGTGAGGTTGCCGATGGGCAGCCCCCTGCGCCTTTCGTGGGGCGTAAACAGGCCGTCGCCGGGGAAGTAGCAGAGTGCATGCTCCTGCGGGTTGGAGCTGTCCAGGATGACGCCGAGCAGCGCCAGGGTCCGCGGGCAACGGATGCGCCGGGCCAGATGCGCTCTCAGCAGGGCGTGGTCAATGCTGGGGAAGTACTTCTGAATGTCGCACTTCAGCACGTACCTGTGCCGCCGGGCGTACTCCGTGCAGCGGTCGAGCGCTTTGTGCGTGCCTTTGCCGCGCCGGTTGGCATAGGAATCGAAGATGAACGAGTGCTCGAACAGCGGCTCGATGACGCGGCAGAGGGCGTGGTGCACCACCCTGTCGCGGTAGGGCGCGGCGCTGATGAGGCGGGGCTTCGGGTCGCGGATGTGGAAGGCCCGGTACGCGCCCGGCCGGTAGCGGCCCTCCAGCAGCTCCTCCTGCAGCCGCAGCAGGTTGGACTCGAGGTCGTGGTGGAACGCCGCGACGTCCGGGCGGTCGCGCTTGCCCCTGCGGGCGCGGGCTGCCGCCGCCAGAAGGTTGTCGAAAGCGCAGATTCTGTCGAAAAGACCGCCTTGCCGTTTCACGCGAGACTCCTTTCATCTCAAAAATTTCCGCGCCGCGCCAGGCGCGGCAAGTGGTAAAGGGGTAAAGCCGCAAGCCGTTACAGAGTCCTGGAGCAACGAAACCCGTCGTGGTGGCTGCGGTAGCCCGGGGCGCTGAGGTAGCTCCGGCTGGCGCATCGGAAGAGGGCGTAGCCGTCGTCGTACCACGAGCCACCGCGCAACACCCGATGGCTGCCGTTTCCCGGCGCCGAGAGATCGCCCTGCTTGTACCGGGCATACGCTTCGCTCTCATACCAGTCCTCGCACCACTCCCAGACGTTGCCGCTCATCTGGTACAGCCCCCATGGGCTGCAACCATCAGGGTAACCCCACACACCGCACGTCTGCTCATTGCCCTTGTTCTTGCCGTTACGGCAGCGCGCGCCGTTCTCCCAGTCCTTGCCCCAGGGGTATTCCCGGCCATCAACGCCCCGCGCGCCCTTCTCCCATTCCAGTTCCGTTGGAAGGCGAAGCCCCGCCCACTGGCAGTAGGCCTGCGCATCGTCCCAGCTCACGCACACCACCGGGTGGTCCGCATACTCTGACATGCCGTATGCACTGCTGTCCGGCGGACGGTGGCCGGTTGCGTCCACGAAGCGTTTGTACTGCGCGTTCGTGACAGGCGTCAGAGCGAGGTAGAAAGACGGCAGGGTCACCGGGAACTTGTCGTCCCCCGCCAGGAACTCGCCCTCCGGGATGAGCACCAGGAGCGTGCCGTCCTTTTCGTTTTCGATGAGCAGGTCAACGGGCATGTCGAGCCTCCGGTTGCAGGGAAGGCGGCCGCCGCGAAGCGTTCGAGCGCTCTACCAGCCTCGCGGCGGCCTTTCGGTATTCGGCCCTCCCGCTTCGCGCGGGACGACCGGGGACCGTCCTGGACTCCGGAATGCGCGCTCCGGGCCTTCGTGAAGGCACGGACTCTGGCGTTCCGGGTGCTGGAGCAACGAAACCCGTTGTTGTTGTTGCGGTTGTCCGGGTTGTTGTTGTTCCGGTTGGCGCATCGGAAGTTGTCGTTGTTCCACGAGCCACCACGCAACACCCGATTGCTGCTCCCGGCCGGTCCCCATCCGGGCGCTTGCGCCCCGAACCCTTACTGTGCGTCACGGCAAGCCCTCTCCCATCCGCCCACAAGCCGCCCCACCTCGTCCACAAGACGGCTGACATGCTCGTAGCCCGAAAGGCTGATGAGGCGCTCGTCGGCGCACAGGCGGATTTGAAACCGCAGCCGCTCGAGCAGCACATTCGCGCGCCGCAGCAGGGGCGCGCGCTCGCGCTGGTAGCGCGCGTCGAGCAGCGCATCCAGAACATCGAAGACCGTCGCCAGCATCCGGTCGCCCAGAACAAACCGCACGTCGCGCGGCAGCCGCCGCACTCTCTGCGTCAACTCCCGCGCCAGGTCGTAGGCCTTCGATATCACCACCAGTTCGGTCCCGGCCTTGCCGCCACTCTGTCTCATCTCATCAGCATCTCCTCTCCGCGCCTCGCGCGGCAAGGGGTAAAGGGGAAAAGGGGCAAGTTGTTACAGAGTCCTGGAGCAACGAAACCCGTCGTCGCTGTCGCGGCCGTCCGGGCGGTAGCCGCTGCTGCTCCGGTAGGCGCAGCGGAAGGCGCCGCGGTCGCTGCCGTAGCTCCACGAGCCACCACGCAACACCCGACCGCTGCCATTTGCCGGCGCCGAGAGATCGCCCTGCTTGTACCGAGCATACGCTCCGCTCTCATACCAGTCCTCGCACCACTCCCAGACATTCCCGGTCATCTGGTACAGCCCCCACGGGCTGCAGCCATCAGGGTAACCCCATACCCCGCAGGTCTGTTCATTCCCCTTGTTCTTGTCGTTTCGGCACCGGGCGCCGTTCTCCCAGTCGTTGCCCCACGGATACTCGCGCCCGTCCACGCCCCTTGCGCCCTTCTCCCATTCCAGTTCCGTTGGAAGGCGAAGCCCCGCCCACTGGCAGTACGCTTGCGCGTCGTCCCAGTTCACGCAGACCACCGGGTGGCCGGCCTTCTCCGGCGGGAACTCGCGGCCCGACCAGACGGGCTGGCCGTAGTCGGCTTTGTCCGGCGGCCGGTGCCCGGTCTCGTCCACGAAGCGCTTGTACTGCGCGTTCGTAACCGCCGTCAGCGCAAGGTAGTACGACGGCAGGGTGACGGGGAACTTCTCGTCCCCCGCCAGGAACTCGCCCTCCGGGATCAGCACCAGCAGCGTGCCGTCCTTTTCGTTCTCGATCAGCCAGTTGTCCGGGGTCCAGAGCGCCAAGGCTCT
>JAGVUD010000356.1 GCA_019136435.1 Armatimonadota bacterium
GGGCATTGCGCGGGACAGAGCGAGCGCGAACTCGTAGCGAGTCATCGCGCGCTTGCCGCCGAACGTGCCGTCCGGGTACCCGATGATGATACCCTTCTCCTGCAGCTGGCTCACTGCCTCGTAGGCCCAATGGTCAACGGGAACGTCCGCGAACGGACCCTGAGCGAAGCTCGGGGCCGCAATCGCGAGGACGACCGCAACCAGGCCAACGAACATAGCCTTTCTGCTCATTAGTGTTTTCCTCCTCAGGAGTATAGGTGCGCACCCGGAGGATGGTGTGGAGGCAAACCCAGCAGGGGAAGAAGGCAGTCCGGAGTATCCATGTTCCCTCCGTCTCGCCAGCCTCCCCTGCGGCCGTTTCACGCACCATCCATGTGCGCTGCTCCGCGCTGCCATCGCTGGCTCACGCGGAACTCTTCTGCCGCGGCCCGCCCGCGTTCCCGCCGGGTCTCTCCCCCTGCGGCGCGAATCGGCGCCCTCGGCAACAAAACTTTCACATAATACCGCCTGCCCGCTGGCGGCAGCCACCCCCCGGGATATTATGGACCCGGAGCGCCTGAACCTAACCCCCCGGCGGGCGCCGCTCAATGGCGCGCTCCGCCAGAATCACCGCGACGTAGTCGTCAATCGGCTCCCGCGGTGTCAACAGGCTACCGGGGATTAGACGCCGGAACCCCCGGGGAGGGTTATCATAAAAGTATCGGTTTTTTGCCTCTAATGTTGTATAGGCCTCGTCCACGAGTTCGGTCGCGGGCAGATCGGGCTGATCGCCGATGGCGCGGGCCAGCTTTCGACCGTTTGTGCCGTCCCCCACGACGATGCGCCCAACTCCCAGGCGCTCGCAGAGGGCGCGCACGCGCACGACAAGTCTCGCGGTGGGGCATATCTCCCGGGCAGCCACCCCCTCGGCGCTCACCACGGCAAGCCCGCACTTCTCCGTACCCGGGTCCACAGCCAGCACAACATCCAGCCGCCCCGCGTTCACGGTTTGCCGACGATCAGGTCGAGCTCGAGCGGTCCGGCCGACATTACGTCGCCGGATGACCGCGCGCATACCCGGGCCGTGCCATCCGAGGCCCTGATGCGTGAGACAGCGTCCGCAAGCCGGTCCACGTCGAAATCGAAGTAGGCGATCTGGCCATCGGCCTTCAGGCGCGGGATGATGCCGGCCTCCGCCGCGGAATCCCGAACCGGTCCCGCCATGAACGCGCGAAGCTGGCGCGATATCTCATCCCCGGCAAGCTGCGAGTCTATGGTTGTGCAGGCGACCCGATCGCCCTTCTTGAAAGCCTCGTGGTTCCGCCATGGCTTCACTTCAACGGGCACCTGCTCGCCCTTGATGCTGTTGCCGACCGACACCACCTGCAGCACGACAGGAACACGAGCGCTCACGACTTCCTGAGCTATCGCTTCAATGCTGTCTTTTTCGTCAAACGTGACGCGTTTGGAGCTGCCCGTCACCCCGATGTTCTTCCGGGCGATGACGACAGCCCGGCCGTTGGTCCCGGCTTTGGCCCCCTTCTGCGCGGCGCGCAGGCTGGCCGAAGACAGCACTTCCGCAACGCGCCTGCGGGCCACGGCGGCGTTGGGCGCGGGCTCCACGACTCCCCTTGTGACCTCCTCGCCAGCGTTGAATGTGAACGGCGTCTCGCGCACCTTCGAGTACACAAGCGTTGCCCGTCCGATTCTCTGCTCGAGGTCCGACGACTGCCGCAGCAGCGTGTTGACGCGCGATGTCACCTGTTTCAGCCGGGCCTCGGCCCGGCGGCTGGCTTCCTCGGCGCGGGCCAGCTTCGCCTGCCCCGCCTTGAGCTGCCCCTGCTGATCTTGAATACGCTTGTTGAGGCCCTGCACATTGGCCTGCGCCTTCTTGAGATCGGCGCGCGAGGCCTGGAGCCCGGCTTCAGCTTCCCGGACCTCCTTTTCGCTCTTGGTAATCTCCCTGTCCAGACGCCGCCGCTCGGACAGCAGCTTTGACCGCTGCGCGACAAGCGTCCGGTTCTGGCGGATGATCTCAGGGCCGCGAACGATCATCTTGCGCAGGTTGGCATTGGTGACCAGAATGAGCGCCAGGGTGGATGCCGCGATGAGCATGCCCGTCAGCACCGTGACAAGCACGGCCGTATGCCTGGGACGGAGCTTGAAAAGCGTGAGCCGCGCCTTGCCCATGCGGCGCCCGATGACGTCGCCCAGCCAGGCCACCAGACCGGCCCCCGCGATCAGTATTGCCAGAAGCAGGATTGCGTAAGTCATAGCTGTCGAGCCAGCCCGCGGCGGCGGCCTAGCGTGATGCCCTCACCAGCAGCGCCGCCCCCACCGCAAGGAATACCAGATCGGCCAGAAAGCTGCCCGCGATCGGCGACAGGTGGCCGGACTTCGCCAGCGCGCTCGAGTACGACCAGAGCGTCCAGTACCCGAAGATCAGCGCCACGCTCAGCCCAAAGCCCATCGCCGAGCCCCCTCTGTGCGGCCGCATCCCGAGCGGCGCGGCGAGCAGAGCGAACACGACGCTCGCAAGCGGCACGGCGAACCTGTTGAACAGGTCTACCTCCAATTCACGAGTATCGGCTTTTGCCGCGCGCATCCTCTGAATTCGGTGAGCAAGCTGCCTGAACGTCAGGTCGTCGGTATCGCGCTGCTCCTCGGCGACCTCATCGGGAGTGCGGCCCAGTTTGATCGTCTTCGATTCGAGCCCGCTGAACGAGTTCCGCACCGTGCCGCCCGGGCCGATTCTCTGCCACATTCCGTTGAAAAGCCGCCAGTCGTTGCCGCCCTCCCACTGCGCGCGCTCGGCGCGCATATACACCTCCGGGCCGGAATCGGTGAAGCCCGAAAAGATTGTGACATCGCGCAGTTCTTTTGTGCCCGGGCTGATGCCCTTGTTCACGATGACGATTGCGTTGTACCTGTCCTGTTCGAGGTCCGAGATGATGAACGGCTTCTGCGTGACCGCGGCATTGCCCCGCACCTGCTCCATCAGGTCCGACGACTGCCGGTGCGTGCGGGGCGCCAGCCACTCGCTCGTCACGAAGCTCAGCACCGTCACGGCGAACGCCAGCGCCAGCACGGGGACGAGCAGCCTCTTTAGACTGATCCCGCCCGCCCACAGCGCGACGATCTCGCTGTCGGATGACAGGCGCGAGAACGAGAGCAGCACCGCCAGCAGCACGCTCATCGGAAGGGTCATCACGATGACGGTCGGCAGGTACAGCAGGAACAACCGCAGCACGATCCCGGCCTGCACTCCCTGCACGAGCAGATTAGTCAGCTTCGCCAGGTAGCCGCCCGCCACAAAGAGAACGGTGAACGCGGCAACCCCGAACAGAAGCGGCGGGATAAGCTCGCGGAGCATAAGCCTGTCAACAGTTCGAAGCAATTCCTTTACACCTCGAAGTCCTTGCCCAGATAATGCTTCCTCGCGAGCGGGTCATGCGGGATGGTGTCGGCCGTGCCGGAGGTGATGATGCGCCCCTCCGAGACGATGTAGGCCCGGTCGGTGATGCTGAGCGTCTCGCGGACATTGTGATCGGTGATGACGACCCCGATCTCGCGCTCCGCAAGGCGGCGGATGATCCCCTTGATCTCGCCGATCGCAATGGGGTCAACGCCGGT
>JAGVUD010000216.1 GCA_019136435.1 Armatimonadota bacterium
TATCACGTCATCCTGAACTTGATTCAGGACCCACCTCCGGAAGCCGTGGATGCCGGATCGAGTCCGGCATGACGTGGCGCGGACCTACCATCCGGAAGCCGTGGATGCCGGATCGAGTCCGGCATGACGTCCTATCACGTCATCCTGAACTTGATTCAGGACCCACCTCCGGAACCCGTGGATGCCGGATCGAGTCCGGCATGACGTGGTGCGGACCCTCCTGCCCCGGCCTACTCCTATGCTTTGGTAACGGCAACATCCTCAGCGGTTTCGCTGACCCGCAGCCCTAATCCCCGAAGCGTCGTGGGGCCGGTTGCGCTTCGGCAATTCGGTTCGGCGGTGAGCGGCGGTCCGGGTGGCGTGCGCCATTGCCGAAGCATGGCAGGAAAATGCACCCGTTTCCGCCGATCGCGTTGACATGCCCCGCCGCTCGCCGTATCATGCTCGTGACTTCATTCACGAAGCGTGGCTGGGAAGCGCCCGCGCTTGACTCGTCTCCCCCGCACTTCGGATCCACACAAGCCCCGGAAGGCACATCTGACACAACGTCCGCTCCTGCGCGGACCTGCGCAAATAGAGGAGGAAGAAGGATGCACAGACAACCGTGTGCAGCGGTTTTGTTCGGGATGGGGGCTCTCGCCGCCCTGCTCGTTCTGCTCGCGGGTTCACCGGCGCTCGCCATCAGGGCCGGAATCACCATTGACGTTCATCAGGACGCCGACCTGAAGCCCGGGCAGCTCCCGAACGATTTCCACATCGAAGGGCGCGTCTGCTCGAGCAATGGCACTCCCCCCGTGCTTGTTGACCACATTGACGATGTATTCGCCGACCCTGACGGGGTTTTCAACTGCTCAATCAACAAGCTCGTCCCGGGCGACCCGTCCGACTGCTGGTACATCTTCGCGGCTGACTGGCGTCTCAGCGGGCAGGGAGTGCGCGAGGTCCCGTATTGCCGGGTCATTCATCTTGGGCTGCTGTTCGACGTTCAGAACGAGAACGTCGTCATAGACCTCTCCGGCTGGTGGACGCGCGATGGCGTGAGAATCGGCGAAATCGCCGGAGATCTCGTGAACAGAGGCAATGTACCCGTGCTGGGCTTCAGTGTCACCGACGAAGAGCGGTTCGGCCAGATACTGCGCATCGCGAACGGCGTTGTTGTGGGTCCGCCCCCCGTGAGTCCGCCGCCCATGCCCGCCAAGATCGTGCAGATGGATGTGGTTGCGTTTCCTCCTGGACCCGAGCCGGACATCCGCCAGATGTACACAGGCGGAGCGCAGGATCTGTGGCCCTGGGTGCCGGTGCTGAACGGCAACGGTGAGCCGATTGCGCCTGACAACCCGCTGCAGGCAGCCCCTGACAGTTTCTTCGACGTGTTTCTGGAGGTCGCGCAGCCGGGTCAGCCCGCTCCGCGCGAGCCGGTCACAATCGCCCCGGCCGGATTCCTCGTCTCCCGAACGCTCTACCGGTTCACCAACAACATGGGCATCGAGGAGCAGCGCTGGGAGTGGGAGGTCCACGGCGCCCAGCCGGCAGAGGCCTGCTGCCTGCCCGACGGTTCGTGCCGCGATCTTCAGTCGTTCGAGTGCCTCCGTATGGGCGGGGCGCCGCAGGGCGCGGGCACTGCGTGCGGTTCGTGGCAGTGCGCCGAGCTGCTTGACTTCGGCGACGCTCCCGACAGGGCATACCAGACGCTGCTCGCCGCCGATGGCGCCCGGCACACCATAGTCGAGGGGATATTCCTGGGCGCGGGCATTGACTCCGAGGCCGACGGGCAGCCCAACGCGACTGCAACCGGCGACGACGTCGCGGGGTGGACTCCGGACGATGAGGACGGGGTCGAGTTTATCACTGCGCTCAGGCCGGGGCACGGCGCTGAAGTCAAGGTGACCGCATCGGTGAAGGGCTTGCTGGACGCCTGGGTGGACTTCAATGGCGACTATGACTGGAATGACACGGGCGAGCGTATCTTCAACGCGGTTATGCTTGCCGGCGGCGCAAATGCCCTGACATTCGCAGTTCCGCCGTCAGCCGCGCCCGGTCTCACGTTCGCGCGGTTCCGTTTCAGCAGGGAGGGCGGACTGGCATCCTTCGGGCCCGCGCGCGAGGGCGAGGTGGAGGACTACCAGGTAGTCATCCAGCAGCCCCCGACGCTGGACTTCGGTGACGCGCCTGACCCGGCCTACCCAACGCTCTCTGCGTCAGACGGCGCACGCCATCTGGTGACGCCCAATCTCAAGCTCGGCCAACTGATAGATGCGGAGTACAACGGGCAGCCGAACGCGGACGCAACCGGCGATGATGCGGCCAATCTGAGGGATGAGGACGGCGTGTCGCTGCCGTCCATCGTTCCCGGGGCGGTCATCAACGTCACCGTGGAGGCGAGCGCCGCCGGGAAGCTGGATGCGTGGGTGGACTTCAACCGCGACGGCGACTGGTCGGACCGGTTTGAGCAGGTGTTCAACTCCGAGCCCGTTGCGCCGGGAGCCAACGTGCTCTCCTTCACCGCGCCTGTGCTCGCTCCAAAGCCCGGCCTGAGCTTCGCGAGGTTCCGCCTCAGCTCCGCCGGGGGGCTCGCGCCCACTGGCCTCGCGCAGGATGGCGAGGTCGAGGACTGCCTCGTCACTATCTTCGAGAACCTGTCGCGCGGCATCTCGATCGGGGACGCCAAGCATCTGCCCGTGGGCTCGATGGCTCTGCTGAGGAATAAGATCGTCACGGCCGACCTGCGCCTGGTCTCGCCTACGTTGGGCATCGCGATCGAAGAGGGCAACCGGTCCTGCGGTATCTCCGTTCTCCCCGGTGAGGATCTCGTTATGCCTCCCCTTAATTTTGCCAACACGGTGTCAGTCTATGGCCCGACAGGCTACAAGGGTCTGGAACTCACAATGGTGGCCCAGGAAATGGAGGTTACCGGGGTTCTCATCAGCCCGTTCCTGCCCCTGCAGATGACCAACAAGTCAACCGGTGGGGAGACCTTCGGCCACCAGGCGGGAGTGGTTGATGACGGGATTTCCGCGCCGCCAAAGATGGCCACCGGCCTCAATAACGTGGGCTCGTTCGTGTCCACCTGCGGCCAGATCACGTGTGTCGAGGGCAGCAGCGGCACCTTGTTTGTGTGGATAGACGACGGCAGCGGCCTCAGGGACTGGCGTCTGACGGCTCCCGGTGTTTCGGCAAACGGGATGCTGGTACTCTGGCCGCCGACGGCATTCACCCCCGTCGTGGGCGACTTCGTCAATGTGACCGGCATCCTGAAGGTATTCGCCCGGTACTCATTGCCTGGCCGCGCTCTGATGCCGCGCGATGCTTCCGATGTCGTCTCGCTCCTGTCGCCGCCATAGCGGCTGACCGGCAGTGTCTCTGCGTGAAACGGCCCCCGGAAAGCATCCGGGGGCCGTTCTCAGCAACCGTGGGTCAGCGTCAACTCAGGGTAGCCGCCGCGAAGGCTAGTTCGCGCCGGTCTTCTCGCCGCACTCCAGGCAGAACTTCGCGCCCGGCGTGAGCGTGGCGCCGCACTGGGTGCAGTGCGCCTGGCTCTTGAGCTTCGCGCCGCACTCCGGACAGAACTTCGCGTTTGCCATCAGAGGCGCTTCGCACTCCGGGCAGGAGGCGCGGATGGTCTCCCGCCAGTTCTCCGCCGCCAGCTTCTTATCTTCCGCCGCCATCGCCGCGTGCGCGTGAATCTCCTCCACGCTGCGCTCGGACTGAGCAACGGACATCTCGACGCCCAGATCCGGCGCGCACTCCTTGCAGATGCCGCGCTTCGTGTTCCAGCAGCTCTTGCGGCACACCCACGAAGTGCAGTTCGGGCACTGAACGAAGTCGCCCTTCACCTCGTTCCAGGCAATCTTCAGCGCCTTGTCGCGCGCCTTCTCGTATCCGGCCGAGCGGATGTCCTCGCCAATGTCCGCCGCGCCGCCCAGCAGGCCGCCCAGCACATTCCGGGCGCTGTCCAGCACTCCCGTGACTGTGCCAATAGCAGAAGCCTGGAAGTCCGTGCGATGCTTCGAGCCGCAGCGGCTGCAGTTGAACTCGAACTGAAACCCCCGCTCGGTGCTCAGATCGTTGTAGTTGTCACCAATCTCAAAGATGTCTGCCATGCTCACTCCTGCTCTGCATATTATCCCAGCCGAACCGTTTTGTGGGGCCTTCGTCCATTCAGCCGCCTGAAGGCACCCACTTGCCAGGCAAGGTAGTAGCCAGTAATACGCAGATATGCGTATTGACTTGAGAGACATCTCGGTCTAAGCTGATTTTGAGGTGCCAGGCCGAAAGGGGGGTGGTTTTCCCGCACGGTCTGCTGCCTGTCACAGTTGGTTCGAGTTCTCCCCGACTGTCGCCGTCCGGGCAGCCAGCCCGGGCTGACAGCCGGGGACACAAGAGGTGGGAATAATGAAGCTTCGGAGTTCTACTCTGCCGTCGCAGCCGAGGGCCGCCAGTCTGTGCGCGGTTCTGGCTGTCGTCTGCTGTCTGCACATCTGCGCCTGCTCCGCTGAGGCCGCCCCGGCCAATGCCGGGCAGGAGTGGGCTTTCAACACGGGCGCCGTGTCGCTTGGCGGGCCGGGCGTCTACAACTTCGAGAACGGCGCCCCGTTCGATGCCCTGGTGTTCGTGTCTTCCAACTCGGTTGCATACGAGGTCAAGGGCACGGGGCAGGGGGCGGGCAGCCCGGTCTGGAGTCCGGCATACAGCGTCGGAAGCTCTGTTCAGGCGCGGCTTCCGGCAGCCCTGCTTGGCGACAACGCCTCGCGCATCCGCACGGTCGTCTTCGGCGACTCGAACGGCTTCGTGCACGCGCTTGTGGCGCCCTCGAACCCGCCGGGCGGGACCCCTGTCGTTCGATGGAAAACCGATATCGGGAAGCCGGTTACCGCCAAGATCGCCGGCGCATTCAATCGCAAGGTCGGCGCGTACACAGGAGATGTTCTGTTCGTCGGGACAAGCGCCAACGGCAGCAAGAATTTCATGAGCGCGCTCAAGGCGACCGACGGGACGCGGCTCTGGTCCACGGCGGGAAACGATGGGCTGACGAACGTCGGGCCGATCTACGGCACGCCGCTCGTGGCGTACTCAGGCACCGGCGGCGCCGTCTACTTCACCGACTTCGACGGCGATGTTTTCGCAGTGGACATCGCGACCGGCCTGGCGCTCAACGAATACTGGAAGCAGCCTCCTTCGGCGGCGGGCAAGTACTCCTCTGTCGGCGTCAGCAGCAGTCATCTCCATGCTGTAAATGTAGCGGGCAACCTGTACGAGATCAAGATGGATGGTTCATCCAATCGTGTGTTGCCTGTTAATATCGGGAAGACCGGGATATACGACGCGCCGTTCTGGGTTCCGGCCGGCAACTGTCTCATTCTTTCGTCTCAGGGCGACATGGTCTACCGCGTGAACCTGAGCGGGACGGCGGCAGTTGCCTGGGCGACGCCTGTGCCCGGGCCGTCCTGCCCTATCGAGAACTTCGGCTCCATCTACGTGGGTAGCACGGACGGCAAGCTGTACGAACTGAGCCTCGCTGACGGGCATGTCAGGGCCACGAGAACCATTGGCTACACGGTAGGCGACCCCGTTGTGGACCGGTTCAACAACAGGCTCTTCGTGCATGCGGGAGACGGCTACCTGTACTCGTTCAGCATTCCGTTCTAGGCTGCCGGCAAGTGGAGCTAGCGGGCCTGCGAGCGCCGGGGCCGGCCATTCCGAAGGGCGTGGCCACCTCCGGCGCGCGGCTTCGTCTCAGCCCCCTGTCTTTGCCCCCGGCGCGGCAGCCTTCACCTCGAGCTCACGCTCCGCCCTGGTTACATTGCCCGCCGAGTCCTTCGCCTGCACCTCGATCTTGTGCTTGCCCGCCTTCACATCGCGAAGCACGCAGGTGAAGGGCTCGTCGCGGCTGTCGAACATGCCGTCGTCCGCCTCCGCTGCGTACCAGTCTCCGCTGCCGTCCAGCCGGAACTGAACCGCCGCGATGTCCGCCGCCTTCGAGCGCGCGAGCCCCTTCACCCGCGCCTCTTTGTTGCCGTCAACCGTCACTGCCGCGCGTCCCAGCGTCACCGACGGCTTTGTATTCGTCACAAGCAGCGGACCAAGAAATGCCTGCGCGCTGAGAGCTCCGGACGAGTTGGCCATCACGTCGCTTGCCGTCACCCGCAGCAGATACTGCCCGTCCGCCACCTTTGTCGTGTCCCACTTGTGGCTTGTCCCGTTGGTCTTGCCGTTGCCCTCCGGCTCCGCTGTCTCCACCGTGGCGGCCTTCCTTTGCTCGATCGCCTTCTTCGCCGAGTCCAGAATTCGCTCCCGCACCGACTCCGGGATGTCCGGCCGCGCGTCCAGCGCCTTCTTCGTTTGAGTCAGAAGCTCTTCGGCGTGAGCGTCCGCCGCCGCTTCCGCCCCGGCAGAGGCCGCGGAATCGCTCTGTCTCGCGCTTTCATCCGCCTTCGAACCGCCGTCCGATTGCTTCTTCGCGGACGGCTTGGCGCTGACCTTGCCGATCGGGTTCCATGTCTTGCCGCTGTCCGCCGAGTAAGACAGCTCGTATGTCAGCTTGTCCGAGTCCGGATCGCTGCCCGACCATGTTACTTCCTGCGTGCCGCTGATGCCCGCGCCCGCGCCGGGCTTCTGGAACTTCACCGTGGGCGGCCGGTTGGCGGGCAGGTAGCTGAAGCTCAGGCTGGATATCTTCGGCTGCGGGCCGCTTGGACTGCTGAACTCCACGCGATACTGCACATAGCGCGGCCCTTTCAGCCCCAGACTTTCGCCGGACTTCGTCTCTGTCCATGCCGACCACGTCCCGTCCGGTTCCGCGACGTCGCCGAAGCGCGTCTTGAGCCGCACCCCGTCCGCGCTGCCCGATGCGTTCGCGCGCATCTTGCCCCAGTCCGCGGGGCGCTCAGCGTCGCGAACCGTGGATTCGAACCATCCCTCTTTCGCCGGCGACAGCTTCCACACGCCGCCGCCGTTCGTCAGGCCCGCTGCCAGGCCGCCCGCATCCAGCGCCGTCAGAGCCTGGAACTCCCACTGTCCCTTGATCTGCTGCACCACCTGACCGCCGCTCTCGGGATATCTGTAGATGCGCGAGGCGTCGGCCAGAACGACCGACCCGTCCGCGTCGAGCGCCAGCGGCGCGGTGTTGCTCGCGAGCTTGTCTATCAGCACGACAGGCGCCCTGTCCTTCTCAATGAGATACAGCTTGCCCTTCGGGCCGGTCGTTGCGTACACCGCGCCGCGGGCATTGGCCGCTACTGAGCCCACGAACTCCTCAGACGCATGCAGAATCGCCTCCGCCCGCCCCTCGCTGATGCGCCACACAGCCGCCGCGCGCGCTGTCCCCGCCAGCACCGAGCCGTCGGCCGATGTCCACAGGCACTGAACATGAAGCTGGTTCGTGTCGGCCAGCAGCGACAGCTTGCCGTCCGGCGTCACCCGCCAGATCCTGCCGCTGTCCCCCGCGCCGGCTAGCACCGATTCGTCCGGCCCCGCCGCGAGCGCCGCCACATGCTTCGAGGGCGCGCGCGCCACTTCCGCTGCCTTACCCCCGTCGTACATCCAGATGCCGCCGTCCGGGGAACTCCCCGCCCAGATACGTCCCCGGCGGTCGCGGGCGACGGCCAGTGCCTGCGACCCGCTGACGCTGAAGAGCTTCTCCGGCGCGCCTTCGGGGGGAATCCGGTAAACATTGCCGTGGCTTCCCGTCCCGGCTATGCTCGAGTTGCCCGGCCCCGGGCACACCGACCAGACATACGAGTCCTCCACTGACGCCAGGCTCCGGATGTCGAGGCCCGGCTGCAGATAGCCATCCGACTGCACAGCGGTGGCGCCCGCCAGGGCCGATCCCACCGCCACGCCTGCCATTTCGCCCTTCAGAAAGTCCGCTGCCGTCGCCTGCCGCCAGGTCTTGACCGCCCGCCCGACAGCCTTGGCCTCGTCCTCGTCGGACTTCTCTTCAGCAGCGCTCTCAGAATTGCTCTCCGATCCGTTCTCGACGCTTGACTCGCCGGTGGTCCTGGACGATTCGCCGGATTTGGTCCCGGCCTCTTCCTTCGCGGCCGCGTCAACCGCGGGTACACTTCCCATGGCGCCGTGCCCGTTCAACAGGGGCCCAGTGCTGAGTTCGTCTTCATCTTCCTCGATGGTGACCGTCTCAGTGCCGTCCTCCGGCTCGGTGGATGTCGTGGTGGTGCGCACCGTGCTCGTCGTGACCGTGGTGGAGGCAGCCTTTGCCTTCTCCGAGTGCGATTTCTTCTGGATGGTGATCCCGAGAAGCTGCGTGCCGCTCACGAACCATTCCGTGCCCTGACGCACCTTCGCTTCGTCCCGCACCACACGCGTGGCGGTTGCCTTCTTCGACTGCATGGCGTACTCCATGCCCGGCGGGAAGCCGCTCAGCCGCTCGCCCTCCACGCTGAACGAAGCCGAAGACATCAGCAGCCTGCCCACAATCTCGTCGTTGCTGTTCAGCTCCTGATACCTTTTGAAGAACTGCTGGATTGTCGCCGCTTCCTTCATCTCCTCCGGCTGCGCGGCTCTTTCCGCGCCGGAAGCCTCCGCTGCCGCCGGGGCGATTGTCGCTCCCGCGGCCTCACGCCCTCCCTGCACGGCAATGACCGCGCGCCCGTCAGCCGCGTTCTGCGGCACGGTTATCTGCATGTGACGGATTACCGGATCGGCCTTGAACGGTCTCATCTGCACCGCGACGTCCACGGTCTCGCCTGGCTCGAAGACCAGCTTGTTCAGCATGATCTTCTCGACCCGCGCCGTCTGCCGGGTCTGAATAAGCTGTACGTCCAGTGCCACCTTCTCGGGCGTGACGGGGTGGAACTTGTTGTTCTGGAACAGTCCCAGAATCTCGGTAAGGTCGGTTGCCGCGGCGTCCCCGATATCGTCGGCGCTGAAGAACAGATTCGTGCGCGTAATCGGGCCAACGTCCTTTCCCGATACCGTCGTTGTTACGCGCGCCATGCCCTCGCCGGGGTAGGGGCGCTTGCGCATAATGGCCTCAGACGCGACGAGCGGCATAGCCAGCGGAGTCACGATCGGGTGTTTCAGAACACTTGCCCGGAACCGCAGCGACGAAGGTGACCGGTCGTCGCGCACGGTGATCTCAATCGGCAGCATTGTGGCAGTGCCGCCCAGGGTCCCGGCCACCGAGAACGGCCGGTCCTGCGTGGACGCCCCGATCAGCGACACGGGCGATGCGAGCTTGAACGAGCCCATGTAGCTCGGAAACACATCGTGCACCCAGCAGGTGCTCATCGGCATGCCCACCGCGCCCATCTGCATCATCGGATGCCCGAACGCCAGAATCCTGTCGCCTCTGCGATAGGTGACCGTGCCGATGCCCGTCAGATCTAAATCGCCCGTTACCAGAGAAAAGCCAACCGCGGATCCTTCGCGCAGTTCAATATGCTTGCCGTTCATGCGCCCGGGACCCTGCGTCACCGCAAGCCCGCCAAACGCCGCGCCGAGCCTCGAGACTGACTTCTGCGAGAATCCGGATGCAATCAGGGGCGTGGCCAGCGGCGTGAACCAGGCGTGTCCAGGACCGGCTTCGGCTCCCGAATCACCCGCATGCGTCTTGATGCCGATGCTCTTCAGCGTTGATCCTCCCACCGTCACCGGGCCGGGCAGCGGCTTGATCTCTCCGTAGCCGGGCGGATCGGCCGGCAGTGTCGGGTCCCACGCCTCCAGCATGTCTTCGATGGGGGTTACCAGCCCGAGCGCCTCCCGCGCAAAGGCGCCCGCATAGGCAATAGCGCCGATCAACTTGCCACCGATGTAGATCGGGCTGCCGCTCATCCCCGAAGCGATGTTGATCTCGCGCCTGTTAAGCTCCCCGCCGCCAACGCGCACCAGAATCAGAGGGCGCCCGGAATTCTGGTTTGGCAGCACGCCGAGCACCTTCACGTCGAGCCGTTCGATGGTGTCGCCCTTGAGGACGGTCAGGCAGTACCCCTGCATGCCCGCTCTGACCTGGGATGTCCTGAGGATTCGGGCCTCGTCTTCGGGGGCGATCTTCGCAAGCGCCGGTGTGCCAGAGCACAAATGCGCCAGCAGCGCCGTAACCAGGAGCCATACACGCAATGTGAGCCGCCGCATTGGGTTCAATCTACCTCCGCTTCATCACAGAAAAGACCGTGCGCCAGCGCGCCGGCGCCGCGCCTGCCGCGGGAGTGGCAGTGGAGCCGTCTCCGGGGCGCCCGGCACCGCGAAGACGAATCCGAAACTGCTGCCGGGAGGTAATGCCGCCCGCCCTCCTCCCGGCCCGGTCATCATTATGGCACTTTGGCCTGCCCCGCAACAATCGGCGCTCTGCCGCGCCCTTGACACCCGGTTGCCGCCGTGGTATCCGTAGCACAGTAAGGGTGGGGCGGGAACTTGTTGCGCTGATGTTTTTGCGCGGGCTGCGGCGGCTCGCGCAGTGGGTCAACGAGGAAAGAAGAGGTTTCGTCACAATGGAATCTCGACGTCTGGCGGGGCTGATTGCGGCTGTTGCCATCCTCTGCGTCTCGTCTCCCTGCTTAGGGTACTACTGGAATCTGGAGTACGTGGACTGGTACGGCCAGGCCGGGCTCGACTCGTCGCTCGCGCTGACGCCCTCGGCGAAGTACATCGCCTACACCGCGTCGGGAGACCTCTTTCTCGCCGCCGGTAACGGCGCCGGATGGACACTGGAGCATGTCGCCGCCGCCGGGTTCGGGGGAGGGTGGTGCTCTGTCGCTGCTCCGGCGACGGGGAGTCCGCTGATTGCGTTCATTGACGACAGCGGCGCCGCGCCCGTGCTGCGCTCGGCGTCGAAGTCCGGCGGCGTGTGGAGCGTCGAGCAGGTGGACAGCGCGGGCTGGCTCCCCGACTACGTCTCATTGAAGCTCGACAATCTGGGCAGGCCCGCCATCGCTTACAGCGCCACCGCGGCGGCCGGGTCTCCGGCGGTTGTGAAGCTCGCGCGCCGCTCAGCCGCAGGCGCGTGGACCATCGAGACCGTCGCGACGATCGGCGATGTCAACGGCCCTTCGCTTGCGTTTGACGGCTCCGGGCTGCCCGCCGTGTCGTTCGTTGATGTCACGAGCGGCGTGGTGAAGCTCGCGCGGCGCTCGGCCGTGGGCTCGTGGACGGTCGAGACCGTGGCGGGGACGTCCATGACGCCTGCGCGCTGGTACACTTCGCTCGCATTCACCGCGGGCCCGGCGCCCTGCGTCGCTTACTATGCCGGGGCCGGCGACTACCTCAGCCTGTACTATGCCTCGAAACCGTCTTCCTCGTGGGTGCGCGAAGTAGTGCAGGCGCAGCTTCCCGCTGGCAGCCCGCAGTACTGCTCGCTGGCGGTGGACGCCTACGCGAAGCCCGCCATCGCGTATCTCGACTCAGCGACCCAGACCCTGGGCGTCGCGCGTCGCCTGGCGGGGAAGTGGTACTACGAGACCGTTGACGGCGCGTATATGTCGGGCTACCGCCCGAGCCTCGTCTTCGACGCCGAAAGCAACCCGGCGATAGCCTACGTTGACGCGGGCTTCAGCGCGGTCAAATACGCCTCCACGCAGCAGGCGGGCCTGGAGTCGGCGAAGCTGCTGCCCGACGGCAGCCTGCTGTCGTTCAGCGGCGTCGCCGCAAGCACGGCATCGGGCGAACTGAGCGAGCGGCTCTACGTCCAGTCACCCGCACGCTCGTCGGGGGTGCAGATCTATCTGGGACCTCAGGTGCCTCCGGCTGTCGCGCGCGGCTCGCTTCTTCGGGTCGAAGGCCGCGCGGGCACGCGGGACGGTGAGCGGTGCGTGCTGTCGCCGGAGATCACGCTGATTCAGGCGGGCGAGGCTCCTGTTCCGTTGAATCTTACGAACACCGCCGCCGGGGGCGACGGCTTCCACTACGACCCCTTCCCTCCGGCAATCGGACAGCAGGGGGTGGAGGGTGGCTTCGGCCTCAACAACATCGGGCTTCTTGTGCGCACCTGGGGCCGCGTCACGGCCGTCGCGGGCGGCTACCTCTACATTGACGACGGGTCGGGCCTTCTGGACGGAACGGACACGAATGGCTCTCCGAACGCCGGCGTGCGGGTGGTGGCTGCGACGGCAGGCTTCGTGCCCGGCGACTTCGTGTGCGTGACGGGCATCAGCTCCTGCTTCACGACCGGCGCCGGCACGCTCGCGCGGCAGATACTCCCACGCGACTCCGCCGGCCTGGTGCCCTGCCCGTAGTACGCCGTCCCGGCCGTTCTCAACGCGAAACGGGCGGAGGGGTGTGAGCCCCTCCGCCCGCCGCCTCTCCTTTTGTGCAGGCTAATCAGGGCGCAAGCTGCACGATGTCAGCCGCGTTTCGCGGAATGAGCAACCGGGCGCATACTCCCGGCGCAACGGTCATCGCGCTCGCGACGCCGCGAACACTCACCACCTGGCCAGCCAGGGGCGGACTCGGGATGAGGTCGGCCTTGACGCGGATGCCGGTGTTCGGCGACCCGTCGGGGCCGGTGGTCCCATCTCTCAGATTGCTCCCGTCATCTATGTAGAAGTGGCTTCCGGGCACGCTCGATGTGACGCGGCCCCAGGTCACCTGAAGCAGCCCGACGTTGCTGGTCTGCTGTGAGTAACTCAGGTCTCCCGCGAATACGTCGAAGAAGCTGTCCACCATCGCGGGCTGCATGCCAAGCGATCCACCGCCGACATTGCGGTTTGTCGTGCGGACAGATCCGTCGCCGAAGAACGGCGACGCCGATATCGCCACGCTGGTCGGATTCACCGTAACCTCGCAGCCCACATCACCCGCCGTGCCTTCCACATCAACAATCGAGCCGACGCTGGCCCCCGCCGGGGGTGCGCCCATGACCGCAACTCCCGCGCTGCGGTCGGGCACAAGGCCATACTCGTCAAGCGACCCCACCGAGTCGTTCGTGTCGCCGTACAGGTCCTGAATGTAGAACCGGTCCGGCAGCACGGCTGTGATGACCTTGATCGGCAGGCACAGCTTCCACCCGGGCTGCGCGAATCGGACATGGCCGACCTTCCAGCAGCGCGTCTTGCAATTGCTGCGCAGCGGCAGGCCGTCCTTGCAGAAGTCAGCGCCCGTCGCCGCGTTTGTCGCGCAGACGTTGGTCAGCGTCATGCAGTATGTAGACCCGGGACGCCCCGTGTTTCGCATCAGATACTCCACCAGGAAGCACTTGCACTGCCCCGGCGGTATTGTGATGGAACTGGGGTTGAACGTTACCGAGCCGTTGTCCACGGAGTAGCTGGCGACTCCGACGGTGGGTTCGCCAGGCTGCCAGACGCCGTCGCAGTTGCTGTCGACCACAACCCGCACCCCGAGCAGGTCGGCGCTGTCATTGCCCGTGCCACTCGCCTGCAGTGTCAGGCACTTGATGACCGCCGTGTCCGGGCACGGGTTGCAGATCTGGAACTGGAACATCCGGTTCCGCTTCGGAAGCCCGGGGAACCAGTAGTGGCTGGGCGGGTTGTTCGGGCCGGCCGAGATGTTCAGGCAGCACGGTTTGGGGTCAACCGACTTGACCGCGCTCTTGATCGGCAGAAGGCCCTCGAACACGCACAGAGGCTGGCAGTTCGGGCCCAGAATGTCCGTCAGCGTGAACGCGTACGTTCCCGGCACCGGGTTCGGGCACTTCATCTGGTAGTAGATGTTGATGCAGGCGCACTGGTAGGGCGCAAGCACCATGAACGGCGCGGTACCGCACAGCGTGGCCGTTCCGTTGTCGGACGCGTAGGTTCCGGTGGGCGTCGGCGGTTGGGTCGCATCTGGCTTCCCGTCGCAGTCCGTGTCCACCGATATCGCGATGGCCTGAATCCCTGTCGCGTCATTCCCCGATCCATACGCCTGCAGCTTCACTCCGTACACATACACGGGTGTGGGGCACGGATTGCAGATCTGCACCTGCTGCATGTAGTTCGGGGCGGCTGCGCCGGTGGGCGGGCAGGTGAAGGCGTGGTCGGGCGGCATGCCCGGTCCGGGCACCACATCCAGGCAGCACTTCTGGACGACGGTCTTCGTCGCGCTTCGGATCGGCAGCACCTTTGCGCACACCGGCTGGCAGTTCGGCCCGAGCAGAGAAACGATGTCGAAGTAGTACGTCCCCGCCGGGGCATCGCACTTCATCAGATACTCCACCCGGATGCAGACGCACTGCCCGGGCTGAAGGCACAGAGCCGGGCCGCCCGCCGCCGCGTTGCAGAAGGTGAGTGTGCCGTCATCTGCCCCGTAGGCGCCCTGGAAGACGCCGATCTGTTCGGGCTTGCCGTCGCAGTCCCGGTCAATGCTGATGCGCACCCCGGATATGCCGGTCAGGTCATTGCCGGTGCCGCCAGCCTTCAACACGATCCCGCTGATGCACTGCGTCGTGGGGCAGGGGTTGCAGATGCGGAATATCCCCATCAGGTTGGGCTGAACGGGCGTGCCGGCCACGCACTCGAAGTTGTGGTCGGGCGGGAATCCGGGGCCCTTCGAAACTTCCAGGCAGCACTCCTCAACCGTCTTTGTTGCGCTCTTGAGCGGAAGCCCGTTCACGCAGACCGGCTCGCAGTTCGGTCCCAGAAGCTGGGTCACATTGAAGAAGTAGGTCCCCGGAGCGGCCGGGCAGTTCATCTGATAATAGACCAGGAAGCAGGCGCAGTTGTCGGGAGTCCCCGGAGGGCCGAGAACCACCAGCGGCACGCCTGTGGTGGAACACAGGTTCACAACTCCGTCGGCGCCCACCGTGCCCGTCAGCGGAGGCGACGTCGTATCGGGCTTCCCGTCGCAGTCCGCATCGAGGTAGACGCTGACCGACTGAACGCTGGCCGGATTGCCCGTGCCCCCTGCTTGCAGCACGAGTCCGTAGATGGGCTGGGGCGTGGGGCAGGGATTGCAGATGCGCAGATCCATCATGAAGTTGGGCCCGGGCACCGTCCCGGGAACGCAGTTGAACGTATGATCGGCGGGCTGATGCGGGCCGTAGGAGGCCTCGAGGCAGCAGGGCTGGTCGCAGATTACGGTCTTCTTCGCGCTCACGAGCGGGCCGGGGTCGGTGCACAGCGGAGCCGCGTTGCAGTTGGGGCCGACAAGAATACTGCTGAGCACGAACTGATACGTCGCGCCGCAGGGGGCCGTCGGCCTGAGAGTGTACTCAATCACGAGACAGATGCACCTGTCCGGACTCACCGGCGGCACGTTTGCCCCGGCGCTGGGATTGCAGATGGAGATGGTTCCGTCGTCAACCGGGTAGCCGCCGGTCGTCTGAGCCAGCGGCACGTCGGGTGTCCCGTTGCAGTCAACGTCGTAAGAGACCCGGATCCAACCGATGTCCGTGGCGTCGTTTCCGGTGCCAGATGCTGTCAGCTTCACGCCTGTGACAAACGCCTGCGCGCTCGCTCCCGCCGGACACCGCATGCAGATTCGCGCGTGCATCATCAGGTTGGGAGCGTCGGGATTGGCGGGGTCAAACTGCCAGGTGTGATCAGCCGGGTTCGCCGGGCCGGGTGTTGCATAAAGACAGCACTGGTTCTGTGCCAGTGCACCGGGAATCGAGCAAACAAACAGCGCAGCCGCGATTGCGGCAAACGCCAGATAATGCCCTTTCATTGCATCCTCCTTCACTATCGAAGACCGATGACGATGGGGGTAACGCCATCGGAAAGCCAGAACCGGTCCTTCTTGCAGTGCTGGTCTGGCCACTTCCCAATCTTCGAAGGCCGCGTGGCTTTCTTGTGCGTGCGGCTTTGGCTTCGCCGCGCCCTCCCGCGGCTTCCGGCACCCCCCAGCGAGCGCCGCCCGGGCGCGCATCTTTGACGCGGGTGCTATTGCACGTGCGACGCATTGTCGTACCGTATTGCGAGACTGTCAAGGGGCAACGCGAAAAAAAAGTAAAAAAAGTGGTGCCGGAGTGTTCTTCTGTCCGGGCTCCGCAAATGCCAGAGGGCCGCCCGGCGGGCGGCCCTCTCAATTGACTACTTCGCGGGCTGTCTGGTGTGCCTAGATTGCCCGCGCGGCCTCCAGCGCCGCGTCGTAGTCAGGCTGATCCGTCACTTCCGGAACATACTGCACATGCTTCAGCGTGCCGTCCGGCGCCACGACGAAGATCGCCCTTGCCTCCAGCCGAAGCGGCTCGATAAGCGTGCCGTACGCCTTCGCGAAGCCCGCGTCCCGATGATCGGAGCCGTACCGTATCTTCCCGGCGCCGTTCTCCACCGCGAACCTGTCCTGCGCGAACGGCAGGTCCATGCTCACCGTCAGAACCCGGATGCCCGGCGGCAGATCAGGGATCTCCTGATTGAACCGCATCGTCTGAATCTCGCACACCGGCGTGTCAATCGAAGGCACCACGCTCAGGATCACCGTCTGTCCCGCGAAATCCTTCAGCGTCACTTCGTTGATGCCGTCTGGCGTCTTCTCGACCAGCCTGAAATCGGGCGCTTTGTCGCCCGGCTTCAGCTCCGGGCCTGCCACGGGCAGCGGATTGCCCGCCATTGTTACCGTACGCTCTGCCATTTGCTGCTCCTCGCTCTTTGGTCTTTGTTCCGGCCCGGGCGGCCGGTTCAACCGGTTATACCCGCCCGCGTCCCGTTTGTCTACTTACTCGCCCTGATCGTTATTACCGCCGTATCTGCCGGGTGAAACACGGCCGGGTCGCCTTCGGCTCTCACCGCGCCCTCCGCCTCGAGCGCCGCAAATCCGCGCGTCTCTTCGGGCAGACGGATTTCAGCTTCCACGCCGGGAGGCAGCGTCACCCGCAGCTCAAACGCGTCCTCATCCAACCGCCAGTCCACGCCGATCTCGCCGTGAGGGGTCGGCACGCGCCCCCGCGCCCACGTCAGACCCGCCGGCACGGGGCTCACCAGAGCCTTGCCGAAGCCCGGCTCCATCGGCGAAACGCCAAGCTGATAGCGGCTCTGGAAGAACGTTGGGCCCGCGCTCCAGGCGTGGCAGTGGCTGCGCGTGTAGCGTCCGGCCGGCTCAAAGCCGGGGAAGGTCTCCCAGCAGGTGGTCGCTCCGGTGTCCAGCATCATTCCCCACCAGCGCCGCGTCAGATCCGCGATCTTCTCGAAGTCGCCCAGCTTCGCGAGCGCCTCGCATGTGAAGAACATAAAGAACGGGCTGCCCACCGGAACCACGCCTTCGGGAGCATCCGCAACCAGCGGCTCTATCAGCGCCAGCCGCTCCGGCGGCGCGCACCCCGCCAGAAGCACGACGGTGTTCGTCTGCTGGCTGATCGTTTCGCTCCGGGCGCCGTCGGCGTGGATGCAGTCGATGTACGCCCCGCGCTCTTCGTTCCAGAGGTGCTCGTTCATCGCTGTCACCAGCCGGTCCCGGGCGGCAAGCAGCGGCTCCGATTCGCCCGCTCGCCCGAGCACGGCGGCGAGAGCGGCCTGACGCTCGAGGCACATCACGAACCATGCCATCATATGCGTGCAGGCCCCGTCGGCGGGCGTGTCGAGCGGCGCCCAGTCCAGAAGGTTCCACCCCGCCAGCCTCAGCAGCCCGTCCTCGCCGATCTGAGTGAGGCAGTACTCGTTCTGCTGTTTGATGGCCGGATACACCTGCTCCAGAAACTCCCGGTCGCCGGTGATCCGCCAGTACTCCTCGCACGCAAGCACCCACAGAAGGCTCCATGTGGGCAGCATATCCTCCCACGCGGAGGGCACCTGCGACTCGACGAGCGGCGAACGCTCCAGCGACTCGGCGGCCAGAAGCAGGCAGCGCCGCGTCAGCGCATAGTCGCCGAACGCGTAGTGATTGACCGCCCCTTCGTTCCGGGCGTCTCCCACCCAGAAAGTCTGCTCGTAGGTGGGGCAGTCCACGTAGGTGTCCTCGCTGCAAAGGCGGGTGGTGTACTGCCCGATCTCCCAGGCGCGGTTCAGCAGATAGTCATTGCACTGAAAGCTGCCGCGCTCAACGAGCGGGTACGTGTTCTGCAGCGTGCGCACCGACCGGATGCGAACCGGGCCGCCGCCTTTGCGCACCGTTACGAGCAGATACCGGCATCCGCGCCGGATCACCGAATGGAACGTCTGCCGCCCCGCGCGCGTGGTGTAGCGCACCGTGTTGTTGATGCCCCACGCATGATCCCGGTGTCCCTCCTGAATGGACTCGAAGCCCACCAGGTCAATCACCGTTCCTTCGGCCGCGTCCACGATGTCCATCTCCCAGTAGCCCACGGTCATGCGCCCGAAGTCCAGCAGAACCTCCGTATCCTCCGGC
>JAGVUD010000141.1 GCA_019136435.1 Armatimonadota bacterium
CGACAGCATCAACGACCGCCTCGAAAAGGACGTGACGCGCACCGTAACCATCCCCGCCAGCGCAATAGACGGGGCCAGCAACATCCTTGTGAAGGTGTATCCCGGAATCTTCAGCCAGGTAGTGGAGGGCATGGATAGCCTGCTGAGAATGCCGTTCGGCTGCTTCGAGCAGACCTCGAGCGCGACCTACCCGAATGTGCTTGTTCTGGGGTATCTCCGCTCCACGAAGCAGTCCACGCCCGAAGTGCAGATGAAGGCGGAGCAGTACATCAACCTCGGCTATCAGCGGCTGCTTTCGTACGAAGTGCCGGGCGGCGGCTTCGAGTGGTTCGGCAACGCGCCCGCCAACCAGGTGCTGACGGCCTACGGGTTGCTCGAGTTCAGCGACATGAGCAAGGTGTACGAGGTGGACCCGGCGGTCATCGAGCGCACGCAGAAGTGGCTGGTCTCCAAGCAGGCGGCAGACGGGACGTGGACACCGGACAAGGGCGGCATCGCGGAGGGCGCCATCAACCGACAGACCGACGACTTCCGGACAACCGCGTACGTCCTCTGGGCGCTGGCGTCGTCGGGTGAAAGCGGGGGCGCCGTTTCGAAGGGGCTGTCGTATCTCACGGCCAACTGGTCAAAGGTGGATGACCCTTACGCTCTTGCGCTGGCAGCCAACGCGTTCCTGGCCTCCCCGGACGGCAAGAGCAAGTGCATTGACATGTGCCAGAAGCTGGCCGACTTGCGCCAGAAGGACGAGCGCGGAGTGTACTGGACAACGAAGGGCAACACCGCCGTAAGCTCAACCGGCCAGACGGCGGATATCGAGACCACGGCCCTCGCCGCCCTCGCGCTGGCGCAGACCGGACGTTACAACGACATCGTGACCGATGCGCTGACATTCCTGATCAAATCGAAAGACCCGCACGGAACCTGGGGCAGCACTCAGGCCACGATCTTCTCGCTGAAGGCGCTCATCTCTTCGATGGAGAACCGCACGCAGGAGATCAACGCGGACGTAACCGTGCTTGTGAACGGCAAAGAAGCCGGCAGCTTCAAGATCACGCCCGAGAACAGCGACGTGCTGCGGCAGGTGGACTGCAAGAAGTTCATTCAGGAAGGCGACAACAAGGTCGAGATCCGGTTCAGCGGCAAGGGTTCGTCTCTCTTCCAGATCAGCAGCTATTACTACCTGCCCTGGGTCCGCGGCATTCCTGCCCGGAAGAAGGAGATGGAGATAGACGTCAGCTACGACCGAACCCAGCTCGATGCGAACGACGTTGTCACGAGCACGGTCACTGTCGCATTCAACGGTCTGGCGGACGGCCGGAATGGGACGGCGAACATGGTGATTGTGGATCTCGGCACGCCTCCCGGGTTCGAAGTGATGGCCGAAGACCTGGAACAGCTCGTAAAGGACAAGACCTTCCAGAAATACAGCCTCACCGGGCGGCAGGCGATCATCTACATCGAAAAGGTCGAATCCGGCAAGCCGCTGACGTTCAAGTATCGCCTGAAGGCGAAGTTCCCCATCCGCGCCAAAACGCCGGAGTCGGTGGTGTATCAGTACTACAACCCGGAGGCGCGCGGTGTCGCCGCTCCGGTGGAGATGGTCGTCCGGTAGCCTCCCGGCGGCCTTTGAGTCCCGGGAGCCGCAGCCTGAACGCCGCGGCTCCTTCGCCTCTCTCCGGGCCTGCTGCTGAAGGGCGTCCGGCGAATGCGCGCCAGTCCCTTGAGTTTTGGGGCCTGTTTGAGGTAGCATTGCCGCGCGGAGCCCTTCGCCGCGCTTTGGAGTCACTCAATGGCAGGTCTGCTTCCTCCAGTTTCCGCGGATAATCTCGACGCGTCCTGTGCCGGCTGGCAGGGCTGGGATGCGCGTGTCTTCCGCGCGCGAGCCGCCCTCTCAACGGGCGAGCGCATCGAACTCGTTCTGCCACCGGCGCGCAAAGACTCTCCCGCGGAGCGACGAGAAGCAGAAACCCAGGGCGTGCGGCTTGTTATCGAGACGTCCGAAGCCCCGGCCACGCGAGCGTACGACGAGACGATCACTCTCCATCTGCCCGATGGCGCATCGCTCACCGATCTGCTTATGGGCTCGGAGTTCGAGGGCGGCCCTCTCGACGGGTTCCGCGCGCATCCGCTTCCGTTCAAGGTGGGGCTTGACGGGGCGGACCAGTCTTTCAACCTGTCGGGACTTGCCACATTCAGCGGCTTTGCCGAGGGCTGGATTGTTGAAGACGGAAATCGCGGCCTGCTGGTGATGCGACTCCCGTCGCCCGACCCCGACACGTGTTTCGTCCCTCTCGCCGTGCGCGAAGAAGGCGGGCGGCGCGTTGTCCAGATCGGCTCGGTGGGCCCGGACGGAGACTGCCATCGCACGCGCAGCCCGTACCTCCATCGCGCGTTCGCCGGTGGCGCGGTGCGCTTCCCCGCCACCCGCTGCGTCTTCTTCGATGGCGGTTGGGAAGAAGGCGTCCGGCTGTTTCGCGCGATGCTGGTCAGGACGCTGGCCGGGCGGCTGGAGGGATATCGAGCGCTGCCCGTTACCTACAACACCTATCACGATTTCGGTCCTTCCTACTCGCGCGCAGACCTGATCCGGGCAATGAAGCGCGTTAGCGAACTCGGCGCCGGACTCATCCACCTCGACCCCGGATGGGAGACGGTGTGGGGCTCCACCGCCTGGGACGAGCAGCGTCTGGGGCCGCCCGAGCAGATCGTCGCTGATGCGGCAGCATATGGTCTAAACGTGGGTTGTTGGACATCCCTGCACACCACGGACCCGGAGATTGCCGAAGGCTGCTACGCCCTCGGACCGGACGGCGATCGCTGCATCGCTGAGGATTTCGGGGAGGTGAAGCTGTACGGCGTCTGTCCCGCAAGCCGTTGGGCGGAGGTCTATCGGGAGAACCTTGGCCGCCTCATCCGCGCGGGCTTTGTATTCGTCAACTCCGATTTTCACGACTGGCCGTGGCCGGGAACCTCGTGCCACGACCAGTCGCACGGGCATGCTGTGCCATTGTCCAGACCAGATTGGTGTGAGGCGCTGAACAGGATGTTCGCGCAGCTTCACGAAAGCGGCGGCCCGGTCACAATCGAGATGCACGATCATGTCGAGTCCGGCGAATACCGCACTCCGGTCTGGTATCTCTATTCCCGGCCCGGAAGCTACGATGAGAAGTGGGCGTATGAGTTTATGTGGAAAACTTATTCAGACCTGCTCTCGCAAAAGCTGTTTGCTCTCTACCACCTGCGCAAAGCCGAACCCGTCCCGCTGTTCCTGCACATGAACATGATCTCCGACAACGAAAATGCGCTCGCGTTCTGGTACGTCGCGTCGTGCGTCCATCATATCGGGGTGGGGGGAGCGCTGAAGGCATCACCTGCCGTCTTCGAGGGATACCGGCGGGCGATTGCGCTCTACAACAGGCATTTCGAGGAGTTCACACAGGGGCAGTTCATCGGGATTGACGAGCTTGCGCATCTCCACATTCATCCGAATCGGCTCTCAGCAGTGCTCGTCTGTTTCAACCTGAAGGACGCACCTGAGGAGAGGGATATCCAGCTTGATATCGGCCGTGCCGCGCCCGACGTTGCGG
>JAGVUD010000176.1 GCA_019136435.1 Armatimonadota bacterium
TTTTCCGGCAGAGGCGCCAGACGATGCAATCACTCCCGAACTCTCGAGGCTGGGAATACGGCTTCCTTCCGGCGGGCAGCCTGGAGGATGTCGCGGACTTTTTCTACTGGTTATCCACCAACTCGGTTACCTGGCGCGGAGTAGACAGCGCCGCCAGCGCGCTCGAGGCTATCGGGCATCCTGAAGCAGCCCGGGTCAGGCGTGAGGCCGATGCCTACGGGAAGGACCTGCGGACTGGCTTCGAAAAGTCGCGCCAGCAGAGCCCGCTGGTGATGCTGCGCGATGGCAGGTGGGTTCCGCACTACCCGAGCAGGCTGTACAGGCGAGGAAGGGACAGCGGCTGGATCAGGGAGATTTTGGAAGGCTCGGTGTATCTGCTGATCTCGGGGCTTTACAACGCGGACAGCAAGCAGGCGGGCTGGATTCTCGACGACTTCCAGGACAACCGGTATATGAGCCCGGACTTTGGATACCCGGTATTCGACGCGAGCAGGCTCTGGTTTGACGTCGGCGGCTTTTCAGCGCAGCCCAACCTTCTGGCGGGGCTGATGCCGCATCTGGACAGGGACGAGCCGGAAGTCTACATCTGGATGTTCTTGAACGCCTGGGCCGCCTGCTATCGCGAGGACGTGTGCGCGATGGTTGAGCACCCCCAGCCGATCCTGGGTCACTCGAACTGCGCTATTGTGAAGACGAGCGACCAGGCGAACGCGATGAAGTGGCTGTCGTATATGTTCGTGTACGGGCCTGAGGACGGGCTCTACCTCGGACGCGCCATCCCTCGCGAGTGGCTATCCGGGCGCAGGGAGATATCGGCCGAAGGCTTGTGTACGCGCTACGGAGAGGTCAGCGTGCGTTACAAGCCGGAGGTGGATGGAAGCCGCATCGCTTGCGACGCTGAGCTTGCCCTGAAGGCTGCGCCGGGCCGCGTGGTCGTTCGCTTCAGGCATCCGGAGAAGAAGCCCATCCAGTCGGTGACGGTCAACGGTGAGAAGTGGGATAAGTTCGACGCGGGCAAGGGCGACGTGGACATCACCGGGCTGTCAGGGGCCGTTCGTGTGGAGGCCGGTTTTTGACAATGGACACTCGAGGTCGGACTACTCGCAGAAGATTCGCACCGTCTCGTCGCCGTCTTCGACGTCAAGACTGAGATCGGAGAGCGAATCAATCAGATCCTCGACCGTCCTCTCGTTCAGGTCAGAAAGGTTGAACGATATGCCTTTTTCAGAGAGCTTATCCTCGACCCTGGTCCGCGCGTCTTGTGGAATCACGGCTCCAAGCTTTATGCCCGCGCGCAGAAGTCCCAGCGGCACGCGAATGTCAACCTTCTCGTCCGCCCCGTTGACAGCGATTCGGATAAAGCGCGGCTTGTTTGCGGGAGCGGATTCTGCAGCCGCCTGAGACGGGGCGCCGATAGCGTCGAGCAGACGCCCGGCCTCCTCGGCGGTTATCTTCCCGCGCTCGAGCATTCCCAGTATCTTGTCGCGCTGTTCGACCGAAGCATCGGGTCTGTTACCTGAACCTGAGATCAACTTCATCTGTCTGATCCTTTACGGCAACCGATAGCCCGCGCGTCGAGCACAGAACCCCGAACGCTCGCGGTCCAAGCAGCAGCCACGTCCTGGCCCTCCCAGGCTGAATGGCAGCCGCCGCAATCGCAAGCGGCGCACCCACCAGAATCCCGAGCACCGCCAGCGGCCACACAACCAACAGCGGCAGCCACAGATTGATCACTCTCTTGCGGCCCCGGGCGACTCGTATCGTCAGAACAAGGGGAGGTATCACCGACCGAGCCTCGTGATGGCCTCGTCTACTGATATCTCGTCGCGCTCGAGCAGGTCCAGCACGCCCTCATCCGGTGGAGCCTGCTCGACGAAGCCGATCTGCCCCGCGAGCCGATTGAGACGGCTCTTTATGGTGGGGTAGCTTACTCCGAGCCACTTTTCCATCTGCTTTATGGACCCGTGGCAGCTTACGAAGGCGCTAACGAAGGCCTGGTCTTGCGCCGATAGGCTGGCGAGTGGCGGGAGATCGAACTCACCCTCGATGTGGACGTCAGAGCCGGCGATTCGCACACGCTCGACTATCATGTCGCGTCCGCCCGTTAGCGCTGTAAGTGCCTGCCAGTCTTCCGCCATTGCGCCACAACCTCAGTATTATTCCAGAGCGTAGCGCATTATCTTAACTATGTCAATAGACAGATTAAGTTTATTATCTGCGAATAGCAACATATAGATCACGCTACCCACAGGCCGCCATTGACTTCGATCGTCTCGCCGGTGACGAACGAGGCTCCGGGTGAGCACAGGAACACGACCGCCGCCGCGTTGTCCTCGGCCGTGCCCAGCCGCCTCAGCGGAGTGGATGCCGCCATCGCTTTCAGCGCATCCTCCGGCGTGTGCACGCGGTGGAAATCGGTGTAGATCACGCCCGGCGCCAGCCCGTTCACCCGTATCTCCGGCGCGAGCTCCTTTGCCAGCCCCCGCGTGAATGTGAGGATGGCCCCTTTCGCGCTTGCGTAGATCACCGCGCCGTTGCCGCCGCCGTTGTGCGCCGCGACCGAACTGACGTTGACGATGCAGGGGCTGGCGCCCTTCCTGAGCAGCGGGATGGCCGCGCGTATCGGGCAGATTGTCCCGTTGATGTTCAGGCGCAGCGTCTGGTCCAGTTCCTCGTCGGACATCTCTTCGGTCTTCGTGCGCCGGATGAGCCCTCCGGAGTTGTTGACGAGGATGTCCAGAGCGCCCCACCTCCGCGCGACCTGCTCGAAGAGCGCGTTCACCTGCGCCGGGTCGGTCACGTCCGCCTGCGCGGCCCATGCCTTGCCGCCCGCCGCCTGAATGCCTGCCACGACCTCGCCAGCCGCGGCTTCGCTCGTGTTGTAGTGAACGAGCACCTCGGCGCCCGCGCCCGCAAGGGCCTCGGCGATGGCGCGGCCGATTCCCCGTCCCGCGCCGGTCACAACGGTCCGCCTCCCGGAAAGGCCGAACATCTCGCTGATGGTTGGAACTGGCATTGTCTTTCTCCTGCTGCTCGGGTATTCTCCAAGTGTGAGCTTACCCGCCCGGGGGGTTTGCTCCTGCGTGAAACGCGCATCACTGGCGCGGGGAGAAAGGGCGTGAGATTGGGGTTCCATCATGCGTGACTGGGCGGTTCTGGCGGGTTTTCTCGTTCTCTGTTTCGCCGTGGCCGGGGTCGGCGGCATGTGGACGGCCTCGTCTGTCGGGCCGTGGTATCAGGCGCTTCAGAAGCCGCCGTTCAACCCTCCGGGCTGGGTCTTCGGCCCCGTGTGGACGGTGCTCTATGCGATGATGGCCGTGGCAGCGTGGCTTGTCTGGCGAAAGGCGGGCTTCGCGGGCGCCGCCGTGCCGCTTGCCGTCTTCGCCGTGCAGCTTGCGCTCAACCTCGCCTGGTCGGGCCTGTTCTTCGGCCTCAGGCAGCTCGGGTGGGCGTTCGCCGATATCGTCCTGCTCTGGATCGCCATCGCCGCGACGATCGCCGCCTTCGCGTGCGTCTCGGCTCCGGCCGCCTGGCTGATCGCCCCTTACCTCGCGTGGGTGAGCTTCGCCTCGCTTCTCAACTTCCGCATCTGGACGCTCAACCGCTGAGGGGCGCCCGGCCTGCCGAGTTGCGCTCCTCGTGCTAAGATAGGGGGGTGAGCGCCGGGAGCGCGGGCACGTGCTGCAGAACCTTCTTCCCTCCCCGTGCGTATAGACTCAATGGTTTTCGTGCCGACAATTTCAGCGGAAGGCCTTCGCGTCCAGCGGACTGCCTCCGTATCTTGCGGTCTGCCGCCGTGGTGGTTTCCCCTCTGTTCTGCTCCCTGAGGCAGCCGTTTGCCCGCAAAGGGTTTGAGATAAGCAAGCGAATATGAACATCGTACAGGCTTTGTCCGGAAACGAGCGTGAGATCAGGCGATTCCGGAAGCAGGTGGAAAAGATCAACGCCCTGGAGCCGTCAATGCAGGCACTCTCGGACGACGAGCTGCGAGCGAAGACGGACGAGTTCCGGGCGCGTCTGGAGAACGGCGAAACGCTCGACAGCCTGCTGGTCGAGGCGTTCGCAGTCGTCCGCGAGGCTGGCTGCCGCACGCTCGGGCGCGACAGGGCGCGGCATTTCGACGTGCAGATGATCGGCGGCATGGTGCTGCATCAGGGACGCATCGCCGAGATGAAGACCGGCGAAGGCAAGACCCTCACCGCGACGCTGCCTCTTTACCTCAATGCGCTCGACGGGCGCGGCGCCCATCTCGTCACCGTCAACGACTACCTCTCCCGCCGCGACGCGCGCTGGTACGGCCCTATCTATCACTTCCTCGGTCTCACCGTCGGCGCCATACGCGGGGCGAGCATCGAGACGGGCGAACTGGGCGGATCGTATGTGTACGACCCGGAGTATGTCGCCGAGGGTCCGGACGACTGGGACCAGCTCCGGCCGGTCAGCCGGCACGAAGCGTATATGTGCGACATCACCTACGGCACGAACAACGAGTTCGGGTTCGACTATCTGCGCGACAACATGGCGCCGACGCTCGACCATCTCTCGCAGCGCGAACTGAACTACGCGATCGTGGACGAGGTGGACAGCATTCTGGTGGACGAGGCGCGCACGCCGCTCATCATCAGCGGGCAGGCCGAGCAGGCGACCGACGTGTACTACACCATGGACCGGCTCGTGCGCCGTCTGTCGGCCGAGCGGCACTACACGGTGGACGAGAAGGCAAAGACTGCCATGCTCACCGAAGAGGGCATCCGTACGCTGGAGGAGACCCTCGGTGTCGCAAACCTTTCCGACCCGGCAAACTGGGAACTGATGTCGCACGCGAACTGTGCGCTGAAGGCGCATGCTGTGTTCAAGCGCGATGTTGACTATGTCGTCAAAGAGGGGCAGGTCATCATCGTTGACGAGTTCACCGGGCGGCTGATGTTCGGGCGGCGCTGGAGCGAGGGGTTGCACCAGGCGGTGGAGGCGAAGGAAGGCTGCCGGATCGAGCACGAGTCGCAGACGCTCGCCACCATCACCTTCCAGAACTACTTCCGCCTGTACAACAAGCTGGCGGGCATGACCGGCACCGCCAAGACCGAAGAGAACGAGTTCCGCAAGATCTACGGGCTCGACGTCGTCCTGATTCCCACCAACCGCCCCATGGTCCGGCAGGACCACGCGGACGTCGTCTTCAAGACCGAGGAGGCGAAGTTCCGGGGCATCACCGCCGAGATACTCGCCTGCCATGCGCGGCGTCAGCCTGTGCTGGTCGGCACGCGCTCCATCGAAGTTTCCGAGCGCGTGAGCGAACGCTTGCTGCCCGAGCGGCTGCAGCTTCTGGGCGCAACTATTCTGCTGCGGTCGCGGCTGGAGGCGTCTAAGGCGGTAGCGGACAAGAAGGAAGCGCACGCGCTGCTGAACACGAAGTTCGGCGAACTGAGCTTGGGCCGGCTGAACTCCCTGTTCCGCGAGCTTGGGCTGAAGCCGGACATGCTCGATGAAGACAACGTGCGCGAGCTTGCCGGGCTGATCGGGCTGACCGGGCCGGAGAACGAAGAGCATCTCAGGATGGTGCTGCGCGAGGGCATCGTCCACAACGTGCTGAACGCCAAGTACCACGAGCGGGAGGCCGAGATCATCTCTCAGGCCGGCGAAGAGGGCGCGGTCACCATCGCCACGAACATGGCCGGCCGCGGCGTGGACATCATCCTCGGCGGCCCGGATCAGGGCGATGTGAAGCCGGGAGAGCGTTCGGAGGCGTCGCGCAGGGTCGTCGAACTCGGCGGCCTGCACATCCTGGGCACCGAACGTCACGAGAGCCGCCGCATTGACAACCAGCTCCGCGGGCGCAGCGGCCGGCAGGGCGACCCGGGCTCCAGCCGCTTCTATGTTGCCTTCGAAGACGAGTTGATGCGCCTGTTCGGCGACAAGACGAACCATCCTCTGCTCGCGACCTGGCAGGAGGACCAGTCCATCGACTCCAAGCTGCTCTCGCGCATGATCGAGCGGGCGCAGAAGAAGGTCGAGGAGCACAACTTCGCCATCCGCAAGCATGTGCTGCAGTACGACGACGTGATGAACGTGCAGCGCGACACGATCTACAAGCAGCGCAGGCTGGTGCTCGAGGGGCGCGAGGTGAAGGACACGATTCTCGGGTACCTCGAGAACACCGTGGATGCTTCCATCAACAGCTTCTGCAATCGCGAAATGCCGCGCGCCGAGTGGGACTTCCCGGCGCTGTTCGAGTCGCTCAATGCCATCTTCCCGCTTTCGCTGTATGCCACGGTTGACGATCTGCGGAGCCGCTCGCCCGAGGACATGTCCGAGTTCCTCAAGAGCATCGTGCACCGCACGTACGCCGACAAGGAAGCCGAGATCGGGCCGGAGATGATGCGGGGCATCGAGCGGTCGATCATGCTGCAGACGATTGACCGCAAGTGGATGGAGCATCTGGATGCGATGGACTTCCTGCGGGAGGGGATCGGCCTGCGCGGATACGCCCAGCAGGACCCGATCATCGCGTATCAGAAGGAAGCCTTCGAGATGTTCGAGCAGACCATTGATTCCGTACAGGAGGAGGTCGCGCGGATCATCTATCGCGTGCAGCTTCAGCCTCAGCCCCAGCGCCCGATGTACCGCGAGATGGCGTTCAGCGGCGGCGGGGGCGACGCGCTCGACGAACTGCGCGCGGCGGCCTCACCGTCCGGCCCGGGCAACGGCTCGCAGCGCAAGGTGGGCCGCAACGACCCGTGCCCGTGCGGCAGCGGGAAGAAGTATAAGAAGTGCTGCGGGGCGTGAGGGCGGGCAGCCTCAGCCTGCGCCGCACCACGTCGTCGTGAACCATAGCACGTCGTCGTGAACCATAGCACGTCATCCTGAACTTGATTCAGGACCTACCTCGGTCGGCCCCGTGGGTGCCGGATCGAGTCCGGCATGACGTTGCGCGGTCCCACCTGCGGAACCCGTGGGTGCCGGATCGAGTCCGGCATGACGTGTTTCGAGTACCTTACCACGTCATCCTGAACTTGATTCAGGACCCACCTGCGTCGGCCAGGTCACGCCACTCGGGATTCGCTGTCTCAATCAACGCGATCTTCCAGGCTCGGCGCCAGTTCTTCAGTTGCTTTTCCCGCTGAAGTGCTTCGGTGATTCCCGAGAACTCTTCGCACCACACAAGCGTCTTGACGTTGTATTTCTCGGTGAACCCTGGCACGAGGCCGGCCTTGTGCTCTGCCACCCGGCGCTCAAGGTCGTTGGTAACGCCGACGTAAAGAGTGCCGTTTCTCCTGCTGGCCATTATGTAGACGTACACGGCTACCCCTCTTGATGCCGGATCAAGTCCGGCATGATTCGTTTGGGCTATTGTACCACGTCATCCTGAACTTGATTCAGGACCTACCTCGGTCGGCCCGGTGGATGCCGGATCAAGTCCGGCATGACGTTGCGCGGTCCCACCTGCGGAGCCCGTGGGTGCCGGATCAAGTCCGGCATGACGTTGCGCGGTCCCACCTGCGGAGCCCGTGGGTGCCGGATCGAGTCCGGCATGACGTTGCGGGGGTGCACCCGGCTGGGTGCCGGATCGAGTCCGGCATGACGTTGCGGGGGTGCACCCGGCTGGATGCCGGATCGAGTCCGGCATGACGTTGCGGCGACCCACATCCGGAACCCGTGGGTGCCGGATCAAGTCCGGCATGACGTTGCGGCGACCCACATCCGGAACCCGTGGGTGCCGGATCAAGTCCGGCATGACGGTGCGCGGACCCGCCTGCGGAGCCCGTGGGTGCCGGATCAAGTCCGGCATGACGCTGCGGTGCCCATCTGCGGCTGGACGCGTGCGGAGGATTCCGGCCCCTCCGCGCCGAAGCAGCTGTTGTGAACATTTTTTCTCTCAAAGACAAAACAGCCGTCGTTCTGGGCGGCGCGGGCGTGCTCGGGGCGGCGATGGCGCGGGCTCTGGCCGATGCCGGGGCGGACATCGCTGTCGCAAGCAGGTCGCTGGACCGCAACCGGGCGTTCGCAGCCGAACTCACCTCGGCCGGGCACAAGGCGATAGGCTACAGCGCCGACACGACCTCCGTGGACGGGCTGAAGGCCCTTCGGGACAGGGTGCTGCCGGATTTCGGCCGCGTGGATGTGCTCGTGAACTGCGTCGGCGGGAACCGCCCCGACGCCACGATCATCGAGACCGATGCCTTCTTCAGCATGGACCCGGAGGCGATCCGCAGCGTCATTGACCTGAACCTGTTCGGCGGCGCGATTCTTCCCTGCCAGGTGTTCGGGCAGGCGATGGCCGAGAGCGGCGCGGGCGGCAGCATCATCAACGTCTCGTCCATGTCCGCCATCCGCCCCCTCACGCGCATCATCGGATACTCAGCCGCGAAGGCCGCCGTCAACAGCTTCACGCAGTGGCTGGCGGTGCATCTTGCCCGCGGAGGACGCGCCGACATTCGCGTCAACGCCCTCGCGCCCGGGTTCTTCCTGACCGAGCAGAACAGGTTCTTGCTGACCGATGAGAAAACCGGCGACCTGAGCGCGCGCGGAAAGACCATCGTCGAGCACACTCCGATGGGGCGGTTCGGAGACCCGGACGATCTGGCCGGAGCAACCGTCTGGCTGGCGTCGGACGCCTCCAAGTTCGTCACCGGCATCGTGGTACCCGTGGACGGCGGGTTCTCGGCGTTTTCGGGGGTGTAGGGCGCGCCGGCGGGCTATTGCGGCCTGATCACGCGGACCTTGTGAGACCCGACAGCTACGAAGCAACCCGCCCATTCCTCTACTGGCTCACTGCCGAAGACCTCTCTGATCCGCTCGCGCAGATGGATCAGGTCTGGTTCCTTCACGCGTATAAGCACGAGGCCATGGTGTGAGCCCGGGGCAAATCGCCTCACGTCGGCGAAGTCCATGTCTTGCGTCAATAGCATACGGCCCTCTCGTTGGCAGACGTCCCAGAGCGAATCGTCCGGGGCGCCAACGAGGAGTTCATCAGCAACTGTATGCGTGGGTGGCCCATCTCGCACAGCCACATCCCGAGAGACCGGGGCAGGTTCTCGTCCAGCTTTATCTTCACGCCACGCGGGGAGCTTCCGGAACGGGCAAGTCTTCCGCCGCAGACGCGGCGGCGAAGGCTATGGCGGCCCAGATGTGCTCGTCGGTCAGGGACGGGAACTCAGATTTGATCTCCTCAATGCTGATTCCCACACCCAGGCTGGCGAGAACGGTGCGAAGAGTGACGCGGGTGCCGCGAAAAGTCGGCCGCCCACCGCAGATCTTCGGATCGCGAACGATGTACTCGTGGTAGTCCATATGCGTGCCTCGATGCTATTCTTGCGCCAGCGGCCTGCGGATGTCAACAACGTGCCCGGGCAGCCGGGCAGGATAGCCGGCCACGACGGCGAATCACTCATTGAGAATGGGACTCGAAACACACCCTGGACACCCCCTGCTCGATCACACGCAGGCCAATGGCATAGTGACCGATGCCCTTGCCCTCGAGCCTCTCGATGGCAGGCGTGTGCTGCTGATTGTGCCCGATCACACGCGCACCGCGCCCGTGGATTTGATGTTCCGGCTCATCTACGAGGCCCTCGCGCCACGCGTCGAAGCGCTCGACGTGATGATCGCGCTCGGAACGCACCATCCCCTGTCGATGGACGCAATCTACAGGCGCATGGGCATCACCGCCGATGAGCACCGGACGCTCTTCTCGAAGACCCGGTTCTTCAACCACGACTGGAAGAACGCGGGGGGGCTGAGGGACGCCGGGGAGCTGTCCGAGGAGCGCGTCGCCGAGATCACGGGCGGCCGCCTGCGGATGCGGGTGCGGGTGTCTGTGAACGCGCTTGCGTTCGAATACGATCACCTCCTCATCTGCGGGCCGGTGTTTCCGCACGAGGTGGCCGGGTTCTCGGGCGGCAACAAGTATCTGTTCCCGGGAATCGCCGGGCAGGAGATTCTCGATTTCTTTCACTGGCTGGGCGCGCTCATCACGAACCCGGGCATCATCGGGCACAAGCACACCCCCGTGCGCGCGGTGATAGACGAGGCGGCGTCGCGCATCCCCACGCCGAAGTCGTGTTTCGCGATGGTCGTGCAGGGCGGCGGTCTCGCGGGGCTCTACTACGGCTCGCCGGAAGAAGCCTGGTCGCAGGCCGCCGATCTGTCGGCGAAGCTGCACATTGTGTTCAAAGAGCGTCCGTTCCACACCGTGCTTTCGTGCGCGCCGCAGATGTACGACGACATCTGGGTGGCGGGCAAGTGCATGTACAAGCTCGAGCCCGTGGTGGCCGACGGGGGCCGCCTCATCATCTATGCCCCGCATGTGACGGAGGTATCGTACACGCACGGCGAGATTCTGGACGAGATCGGCTATCACACCCGGGACTACTTCGCCGGTCAGTGGGAGCGGTTCAGGCATTACCCATGGGGCGTGCTTGCGCACTCGACGCATGTGCGAGGCATCGGCACGTACGAGGACGGCGTCGAGAAGCCGCGCATCGAGGTGATCCTTGCGACGGGGATACCGGAAGAGCGCTGCCGCAGGCTGAACCTGGGATACATGGACCCCGCCGGCATTGACGCGCGCGATTATCAGGGCCGCGAGTATGAAGGGATTCTCCATGTCCCGAAGGCTGGGGAGACGCTCTACCGCCTGAAGGAGTGACCGCGCGGCATCTGCCGGGAAAAGGAGGGGGAAAATGGGCGAAACAGGGCTCGAACCTGTGACCTCTTCCTTGTAAGGGAAGCGCTCTCCCGGCTGAGCTATTCGCCCGCGCAGACGGGGACTCAGGCAGGATAGCCGAGAAGCTCCGGGCTGTCAAACAGCGGACGGGCGGCGCGCTCAATGGGCCACGCCCGAACAATCGGACGGCGCAGGGCGTCGTACTGGTATCAGGCAGTTGATATTCGATGCCAGTTTAGGGTATGTATTATGGGACGTCCGGAACAGCGCGGAGAGGTGGCTGAGTGGTCGAAAGCGGCGGTTTGCTAAACCGTTGTACGGGTCATACCGTACCCAGGGTTCGAATCCCTGCCTCTCCGGTTTTTATCTGCCGCCCCGCCGGGGGCGGCGCCGGACGGGTCACTTCGCACGGATGTGAGGCCTTCCGCGGCTGCACAGCATGACAGAGTCCGCCCTCAAAACCCTTGCTGCTTTTCTTGTCCTGGCGATTGCGCTCGCGCAGACTCCCGCCGCAGGCGCCGACGCTTTGGTGAGCGGCTCCGACTACGTCTTCGCGGCCATATCCGCCGGCGCCGCGCCTCCCGGGTCCGGCCAGGCCGCGTCCCCTTCCTCAGGTGACGACGCTGCGCGGTATCTCGACATCGCGGGCGTGGTGACAGGCAGAATCTCGGGCGCGGGGCGCGAGAGCGTGATGATCACGGGCGAAGGCGAGGCGTATCTCGTGCGTGTCGAGAGCGGCGTTTCCCTTCCGTCCGGCGCGTTGGTGCGCGTGCTGGCGCGCGTTGAGTACGACGGGCACCGCACGAACCTGGAACTCGAGCGCTGGGCCTACGCAAGCGATGTGACAGCGGCCATCGCGTCGGGCGCGGAGAAAAAGGCGGCTTCGGCTCGAAAAGCGGGCGCGTCTGTTTCGAGGGGCGGGCAGGCAACCCGGTTCGACCACACGAGCTACTTCGACGACTACTCGAAGGCCATCGCGGGGTTCAACCCGCGACTGTCCGACGCGCAGGTACGCGCGATTACGACGTCGCTGCTCGACACAAGCCGCGCCACCGACACCGACCCGCGGCTGATTATGGCGGTCATACTCGCCGAGTCCCATTTCAACCCGCGGGCGACCTCTCCGAAGGGCGCCATGGGGCTGGGGCAGCTTATGCCGGCGACAGCGCGGGGAATGGGACTCTCCGACCCCTACGATGTTTCCCAGAACGTGGACGCCTGCGTCAAGATAATCCGATCCGGCCTCAACAAGTATTCCGGCAACGCGAAGTGGGACGACCTGAACTGGGATCATCTCAGGCTGGCGCTCGCGGCCTATAACGCCGGTTCGGGCGCGGTGCGCAAGTACGGCGGAGTGCCGCCTTACCGCGAGACGAAGAACTACGTCGCGAAGGTGACGGGCTACTACAAGCAGCTGGCGGGGATTAAATAGGGGCCAGACCCGGAGAGCGATACGCCCTGTGCCGGACTTGCACGCGCTGAGCCATATCCTCCCTCGCCCGCGCGAGGTTCAGCCGCAAGGAACTGGCCTCGTCCTTTCGCCCCGCGCAAGCATCCTGCACACGGGCGGCGAAGCCGCAAACGCGGCTGTCATCCTGCGCGAGATGATCGCCCGGGAGTTCGCGCTCGGCCTGCCGCTCGCGGAGTGTGAAGCGCTGCCGGACGGGGCGCGGGTAGCTCTGACGGATGGCGAGGCGCCCGCGGGGCCTGTGCCGCTTGCTTCCCCGCCGGATGACCCGGAAGGATACTCCCTCTGCGTTGACGCCTCGGGGGCGTATCTTGCCGCCCGGACGCATCAGGGGCTTCTGTGGGCGGCGGCGACGCTCCGGCAGCTTCTGGCGCCGGAGGGCGCCGGCATGCGGGCGCCCGGCGTTCTCATACGCGACTGGCCGCGCTACCGCTGGCGGGGCTTCATGATTGACAGCGGCCGCTCGCCGAACAGCCTTCCCAAGATCAAGCGCATCATCCGCATCTGTTCGGCGTTCAAGCTGAACACGCTCGTCTTCCGCGAAGGCGACGACGAACTGAACGCCGTGCGCTACCGCTCGAACCCGCTCGGTTCTGAGAACAGGCACGCGCTCACCATGGAGCAGGTCTTGGAGATGATCGGGTACGCGCGCGAGCGCGGCATCTCGGTTGTGCCGGAGATCGAGTCGCTGGGACACTCGACCGCGAAGGGCCTGCATTATCCGCACCTCGTGAGCGGCGGTTTCGAGCACGACTACGGCTTCGTCAGTCACATTCGCAAGTCGCACCTGAACCCGGGCGATTCTGAGTCCTACGCCCTGCTGCGCTCCATCTACGAAGAGTGGCTGGCGCTCATTCCGGAGCCGATGCTGCATCTCGGGCTGGACGAAGTCCGCCTTCCGGCGGAGGAGCAGGCAGAGCACATGGAGGGCCTGCTGGCGCTGCTGGACTGCCTCCCGCGTCCGGTGACGCCCATCGTGTGGAGCGACGCTCCGGCGACGCCGCCCGCCTGGCGCTCGCGCACGGTCCGCTGCCTGTGGAATTACGGTGACGGCGCCCCGAATACGCCGGACAACCCGCATCTCGTCAAGCAGGGCGCCCCCGGGCTTCTGTCGGGCGAGAGCGATGAGCCGGTCTGGATGGCGGGCGGGTCGGGCAGTCTGCACACTCCGAACTCGAAGTCGGGCTATGGCCAGGCTGTCGAGAACCTTCTGTCGTGGGCGCGGTGGGGAGAGAATTCCCCGAACGCGAGCGGCCTGCTTGCTGTTCAGTGGAGCGGAAACGCCACCGACGACTGGCTGCCGGACTTTCTGACTGCGGCCGATTTCGGATGGAACGTGCCCGCGGGCGTCGTCAGCGCCCCGGATCAGCTTGCGCGGGTGCGGGCGTGCCTCTCGCGGCTCGGCGACGCCGTCAGCCCCCACCCGTCCGAGGTGGACCCTCCCTGTTGGGACGGCATCTGGCTGGACGGCGCGGACTGGGGCGCGGACATTCTCAGCGGCCGGACGAAGAGCTGACACCCGCGAGCGCCCGCCCCGCCCCTGTTAGTGGGCGGGGAGAGCAGGGCTCCACCCCCCGTACAGATTCACCCTGCTCTCGCCTCACCCTTCTGTGACGCTTCTTCGGGCACGCGCGAACTTCGCGGCGCCGGACGGAGAATCAGTGCGTCACAACGTCCGCGTCATCTCTCGGCAGCAGCAGCTTGAACCGGTCGGACTCCGGCGCGTAGATGCTCGAGATTCCAACCACGCCGATATACGAGCCGGAAGGCGGCGGGGATGCCAGAACCGACGTATCCACACGCACCGGCCCACTGCCGTCGTCTATCACGACACAACCCGGGCCGACGGCTGTAACGCGGCCCCAGCATCGCACGAGCAGCCCCACCGTGTTCAGTCCGGCGCCACCCAGGACGCCATACTGACCCAGCGGAGGCGCGCCCCAGTTCGAGCCGCCCAGAGACCGGTTCGGCATGCCCACCGGAGCAAGCGGCGACGCCGTCGCGGTGATGATGACGACGGCCCCTTCGAACTGACGCTCGCCGTTTGCGGCCGTCCCGAGCGTGCCGATGACGTTCACGACGCTGCCGCGGACAAGCCCGGCGACAGCGCCCGGGTCCATCTGCACCCTGATGCCGCTCGCCCGGCCCGCGTCCTCCACGTAGAAGAACCCGTCGAAGTCTCCGGCGTCGCTGGTCGCGATCATCCCCGCGACCGAGACGAACGTGCCGTCAGCCAGCAGTTTCGCTTCGGCGATGGTGGGCACGACCCGCGGTTCGGCCGCCTCGCCAACCCAGAAGCCGATCAGGTGCAGCAGGTTCGTGCCCGTTGCCGACCCTGCCGCGGGCTGAGCGACGGTGCAGTTGAGCTTGAAAGAGCCCCCCGTCATTTCACCGCCGCCCGCGCTGACAACATACCAGTCCACCCGATAACCGTTCGGGGCAGCGCTTGCCGCCACTGCGGCCGCCACCACGGCAAACCCAAGCGCCGCGAGCATGATGATTCTCATTTTGAGCCTTCCTTATCCCTGGCCATGTCGGCCACAAGCTGCTTCAGTTCGTCTATCTCTTTCTGCTGCTCCTTGATCGCCTCCACCAGCAGGGCGTTGACGCGGGCGTAGTCCATGCCCGAAGCGTTCTCGCCGTCGGCATCCCAGCTCACAAGCTCGGGAAGGACCTTGCCGACGTCCTCGGCTATGAAGCCGATGTCATGCTTGCCGCCCGTGTCGCCTTTCCAGTCGTAGTACACGCCCTGCAGCCTGCTCACCTTGTCGAGAGCATTGCTGATGGGGGTGACATTCTCTTTCCAACGCCGGGACGAGTAGGTGATCCAGGCATTGGCCTGGCCCTGCCCCCCTGCGTCGGCGGTGTTCGGAAGCTGAAGCCTGTGCGTGATGGAGCCGGACGCGACGCCGATGCCGATGTTCAGCGTCGCGGGCTGGATCACCAGCGCTGGCCGGGACGACGAGGCCGCCAGGTAGGTGCGGAACCATTGGTCGTAGGCCGCGCTTTGGGACGAGCGGCCACCAAAGTAGACGTCGGCGTTTCTGGCTTGCCACTGCATGGACACGCCCGCAGGCGAGAAGCCAACTGTGTACTTCTGGCCCGCCACCACTGCGACCGGCGTGGCCAGAGGGAAGACCCGGGTGGCGAGGCTGCCGTCGCCGCGAATGGTCTGGGTGGACAGGACCGTCCCGCCGCTGCCTTCCCCATTCCAGACTCTCAGCGTGGCACTCCAGGGCGTGACAGAGCCATAGGAGCCGAGGTACAGCTCAACGGCGCTCAGTGTGCCGGCCGCCCAGGCCGTGAAAGACTGCCAGATCGTGCCGGTACCGTGGATGTTGCCGTTCTGAACTGTCTGCTCCTGATCCACAGTGGCGGTATCGCCGTAGACTTCCAGCGGCCCCACGGGCAGGTTTACCGTGCCGATGCTTACACCGCCCAGATCCGATGCCATCGCGCCGCCGGAGACTTTGGCAAGAGATGCAGCATCGCTTGCCAGGTCCGCAGAGGCCACCGTTGCATCCACGAGCTTTGCGCTGTTCACGGAGTTGGCGGCGAGGTCAGCCAGCGCAACCGAGCCGTCGAGGATCTTCGCGCTGTCTATCTTGCCCGTCCCGACCGTCGGGTTCGGATACGTGCCCGTGAGGTCGCCTCCGGCCGGGCCGGAAGGCGGCAGAGTCGTGGGCGGGGCTGGCAGAGCCTGCCAGGTTCCCACGCCGCTTGCGCTGGCCGTCAGCACCTGGCCAGCCGTGGCAGACGCGCCGAGCTGGAAGCCCGTCATCTTCGCCGTTCTCGCAACATCCAGCTTCGACGCCGGGGCAGAGGTGCCGATGCCGACGTTGTTGCCGGTGACCGCAACCGCGGAGCCGCCCGAGCCGTTCTGAATGAGCAGCTTGCCCGTCGCACCGGAGCGCACTACCAGGTCGCCCGATGCGGCGTCCGTGCTGAACTGGCCTCCTGCCGTTGGGGCTCCAATCTCTCCCCGCATCTCACCGTCCACGTTGATCTGAACAGACGGCGAGTTCGCGCCGTAAGCGTTGACGCGTATGCCGTCCGCCACCCCCTTGGGCACGACATCCAGCCGGGCCGAGGGGTTCATCGTGCCGATACCCACGTTGCCGGTTTCTCTCACCAGCAGCGTGTGGTCCTGGATCGCCCCGGCGGGCACGGTCACATAGCTCCGGAAGAAGAAGTCGTATCCGCTGGCGCTACCGTTCCGGTACATCGAGCCGCGCGGATATGCGTTGTTTGGGGCGCAGCGGAACCGCACGTCGGCGGTCTGGGTCACTCCGGAGACGAGCCACGTGTACACCTGTCCCACGGTGACCGCAGCCGGAGTGGAGAATGTGTATTCGGTATGGGCTTGCCCGGTTCCAGAGATGGCTGTGGTGGCCAGCACTGCTCCGGAGACCCCCTCGCCTTCGATGATCGAGAGGGTTCCTGACCAGGCGGAGCCGTCAACGGACCCCACCCCAAGGGTCAGCGTGGTGAGGGCGCCGGTCATACCGGCCGTGAAAGACTGACCGAAAGCGGTGCCGTAGGACGGCATCGGGAAGTAGTTGCTGGTAACAGTCTGCGACTGATCTTCGTATTCGCCTGCGGCCACGCTCGGATGCGTCACGACATCGAGCGGGTCCTTCGGGTTGGGCGAGGCGATGCCGACCGCGGACGGCCGGATTGTCGCCGTAACCGCGCCGTTGGCGCGCAGGTTCAGAACGCCGTCGCCGCCCCAGTCGAGCCCCGTGTCGCTGTCCCCGACGGCGAGCCGGATGGCCGGAGCGCTCACTCCGATGCCGACGTTCCCCGTGCCCTTGATGCGCATGACCTCGGTGAGGCTTGCGCTGGAGCCGTGGCCGAAGACGATGTCGGAGCTGCTCTCCCGCGTGTGGATCTGCAGCGTTGCGTATCCTATTCCGAAGCCATGGCTGGGGCCAGGCGTCTGGCCGAAAAGGCTGATCTTGTCGCCGAGCGTATCGGGGAAGGTCAGGGGAAAACCGGGCGTCGTGGTGCCTATGCCGACGTTTCCCGCGTAGCTGACGCCTGCAGCCGAGGTTGCCCAAGGCGCGGCCGAGAACAGCGCGTAAGGCGATGCGCCAAGCGCCACGCGCGGAGACAGCACCGTCCCCGCCACCGTAGTCTCCAGCCACCGTGCCGCCCCGCTCGCAAACGGAGCGGCCCCGAAGTCGAGGCCGACGGTGAACAGCCCCGCCGATACGTTCACGCCTGTGAGCGTCACCGTGCTCCCGACCTGAGCGCCGCCCGTGTCGGCGTCGAACAGCTTGAAAGTCATATCATAGGAGCCCGTCAACGGAACTCCCGCCGAATCCGTCAGCTTCCCCTGATAGGTGAAAGCCGTTGTGGCCGCGCTTGCCGAAATGGCCGTAAGCAGCGCAAGCCCGACTACGAGGTAGAGTGTGACTCTGGTCATTTGCCTTTCCTTCTCACTTGTCCTGGCTGGCCTGTGCCGCCAGAAGCGCCTTCAGTTCATCTATCTGCTTTTGGAGCGCGGCGATCCCTTCGCGGTTTGCGGCGCGTTCGGTCTCGATCAGCCTCTGCTGGTCCTTGGCGATCTCGACGAGATACAGCACCATCTTCTCGTATTTCAGGGCCTCCGGCCGTCCGTCCGCCCCGTAGTGCACCAGGTCCTTGAGGCCAAGAGCGTCAATGTCCTCGGCAATGTAGCCGATCTCCCGGGAGCCGGGAGAGTTAACCTGGGTGTAGGTCTTCGGCTCGGCGGCGAGCAGCTTCTCGAACTCATCCGCCAGCGGCGCGATATTCTCCTTAAAGCGCCTTGACGAGATAGCCTGGTAGAGCTGGCCCGTCACCGGATCCCACTGCACGTTTCGCTTGTCGGCCTGAGGCAGACTGACAACGCCCACCGTTCCGTTGATGTGGAGCGTGAATGCTGGTGTGGCCGTGCCAATGCCGACCTTGCCGCTCGAAACAGCAGCGGCGCCTCCGGACACCTTTGCCAGAGACGCGCCGTCGTTTGCCAGGTCG
>JAGVUD010000477.1 GCA_019136435.1 Armatimonadota bacterium
ATGGCTCGGTTGCGAAGATTGGGTACAATGAAACCAAAGCTCTGCCCGGCAAGCGCGCCTTCATGCTCAGCAGACGCGAGGTGGATGTGTATGATGCCGGGGCATCAGGAGAGCGCGGCGCAGCGCCCGGTTATGTGGTGCGGCGAGTCTCTCTCGGAGCGTTCACCCTTAACGAGGGTACTTTGCGTGTCGAATTCGTTTCGGAGGCCGGAGACAGCGGCGCCGGGTCGATTGGCGTGGACCAGTTGATGCTGACGCAAGCAGACTGAAGCCTCCCGGAGCACGGAGTTTATGCCGGGGAGTCGCCAGATGCCAGACGTTGCGTGTGGGGAGAACCTGAAGCTTCTTGTCGTTGACGACGAGCCAATAGTCCACCAGATGATTGATCGCATCGTCGAATCGAGCGACCTGCCGGTGACTGTCGCTGGCAGGGCCTCCTCAGGCGAAGATGCGATGCGGCTGTGTGCTGAGGTCTGCCCGGACATCTGCATTCTGGACATTCTGATGGGAGAGATGACGGGACTGGAACTCGCGGCGCGCTTGGCCGACGAAGCGGCCGCCTGCCCTGTATTCATCATCCTCACGGCGTATCGAAGCTTCGAATATGCCCAGCAGGCGATTCGGGTAGGGGCCGTGGACTACATCGTCAAGCCCATTCAGAGGGAGGCGGTAGTCGGGGCGCTGAAGAAGGCCGTCGCTCGCATCGAGGCGGAGCGCCTGGACGGTCTCGAGAAAGAGAAACTGCGCAGCTATCTGCACGAGATGATGCCGGAGATTGTGCCGGGCGGCGGCCCGGCGGACGAAGCCCGGCGCACGGCGTTGACGCGCGCGGTTCGCGAGTTCGTCGAGAAGCATCACGCCGAGAAGATCGGGCTGCGCGCTGTCGCGGAGTATCTGAACCTGTCGCCCGGATACCTGGGTCATCTGTTCAAGATGGAGCACAAGGTGTCTTTCAAGGCGTATCTGCGCCGGGTGCGGATCGCCCGCGCGAAAGAACTGATGCGCGACCCCAAGGTCAACATCAGCCAGGTTGCCAGAATGGTCGGTTACGACGACATCAGCTACTTCAGCCAGTCTTTCCTCGAGGAGACGGGTGTGCGTCCCAGCGAGTACAGGGGAGAGGGGCGGCGATGGCCCAGGTAGATCTACTCGAGATTATCCGTCTGCCCGCCTTTGGCGAGGCGGCGGACCTGTTCTACCGGGTGACGGGCATGACCCTCTCATTCCCGCGGGACGACGGGGAGATCGAGTTCCGTCCGTTTCCGGCGCGGTGCGATTTCTGCCGGCTGGTTCAGTCTTCGCCCGAGGGCCTGCGGCGGTGCACCGAGTCGGACAGGCGGGCGACAGAGGTCGCGATGAAACAGGGGCGGCCGATGTTCTACACCTGTCACTCGGGCCTGGTGGACGTGGTTGTCCCGCTGAAGCAGGGCGACGAGGAGATCGGCTGTTTCTTCAGCGGTCAGTCGCTGCTGTCGCCGCCCACGGAGATTGGTTTCGAAGACACAATGGCCCGGCTGGAGGGGCTGGGGCTGAACCGCGAAGAGCTCAGGGAAGCCTACAGAAACATACCCCGCGTAGACCCGTACAAGCTCGAAATGGCGCTGGAACTGCTCGGGGTGCTCTGCAATCACCTGCTGCAGGGGCGGGCCGACTTGCGCCGCGAGCGCGAACTGACCAAGGCCGCCGAGCAGCGCGCGCGTCTCGAGCGTGAGATACGCGAGATGGAACTACGGCTCTCGCTGGCGCAGTGGAATCCGCATTTCCTGTTCAACTCGCTGAATCTGATCCTTGGAGAGGCGCAGAACGAGCAGGCCCCGAGGACTGCCCAACTGGTTGAGGAACTCTCCGCGGTTCTGGGACACGCCCTGACGACCATGGGCCAGATGGTGGCCCTTTCCACCGAGTTCTCGAACGCCGAGGCGTATGTGGACATCTTCCGTGCGCGGTTCGGAAAGGCGATCACCTTCACGTCCGACCTCCCTCGTCCGCTGGCTTCGCTCAAGGTGCCAGCGCTGACGCTTCAGCCGCTGGTTGAGAATTCGCTTGTCCATGCCTTCCCGAAGTCGCGGGGTCCGTTCAGAATCGCCTTATCCGCGGGGCGCAACGGCAGCGGTCTCCAGATCTGCGTCCGGGACAACGGCCCGGCGTGGCCGCCGTCCGAACTGGCCTCCGTGCGGCGTTCGCTCGGCCGCAACGGTGCGCACCGCAAGCTGACCGGGCTCCCGGGGCTAAAGCGGCGTCTTGAGTGCTACTTCGATCAGGCGGTCGACGTCACAATAGATCAGGCTGACGAAGGCACGACCGTGGCGCTCCGCTTGCCGCTGTAGTTTTGCCTTCGAGCGGCAAAAACCGCAATAATCGTCGCAATCTCCCCTAGACGAACCATCCCGCGCGATTTACACTCTATAGTACCGATCTGGTGCAAACGGAGGAAACGCAATGGGTATTGTCGAGCAAGATCACGTCGTCGGGGCCGAGTCTGAAGGCGGCATCACGAGCAGCTACAGCGTGGACGAAGGGGTGGTGTTGAAGGTCGCCTACTCCTTCTTCGGGTCCATCTATGACGAGCGAGAGAAGCAGGCGGCCTGGGCAGCAATGCAGCAGGACTCGCTTACGATGGGGCCGCAGGTGGCTGCCTTCCAGAACGAGTTCGCGGCCATGTGCGGGACGAAGCACGCCTTTGCGGTCACGAACTGCACGACCGCCATGCACGTCTGCACGCAGGTGTTCGGGATTCGCCCGGGGGACGAGGTCATCGTGACTCCGAACACATTCATCGCAACCACCCTCGTCATCCTCAAGGAAGGCGGCGTGCCGGTCTACGCCGATATTGACCCGCGCACCTTCAACATCAGCCCCGCCGAGATCGAGAAGAAGGTCACGCCGAAGACGAAGGCCATCTACGTGGTGCACTACGGCGGCCAGATGTGCGACATGGACCCGATTATGGAGATCGCGCGGAAGCACGGGCTGCTCGTGCTGGAAGACTGCGCGCACACTCCCGGCGCAACCTACAAGGGCCGCAAGGCCGGCACCATCGGCGACGTCGGCTGCTTCAGTTTCCACTCCCTCAAGAACATGACGACCTGCGGCGAAGGCGGCATGATCACGACAAATCGGGACGACTTCGTTGAGCCGATCTCCAAGCTCCGCTGCATGAACGTGCGGGACTGGGAGAACCAGACCGACTACTGGGTTCCTTCCCACTTCGACGTTGACGACATCCGCGGCTACTGGGGCAACAACTACCGGATGAACGAGATTCAGGCGGCCGTTGGGCGCGTGCAGCTCACGCGCCTTCCCGATCTGAACGCGCGGCGGCAGGAACTCGGACGCAAGATAAACGAGGGCATCTCCGGCATCAAGGGGATCACGCCGGTCTACGAAGACCCGAACTGCGAACATATCTACCACCTCTACACGCTGTGCGTGGAGGAAGAGGAACTGGGCGCGTCGAGGGACGACTTCCTGCGCGTGCTCTACCGTGAAGAGGGTGTGCAGGGCATTCTGCATTACCAGCCGACGTACCACTTCAGCGGGCTGAAGAAGCTCGGCTACGCGGATCACATCTGCCCCGTGG
>JAGVUD010000312.1 GCA_019136435.1 Armatimonadota bacterium
TCAACGAGCTCGTGCGGCTCGTCAATCATCGTGTCCATCGTCTTGTACACGGCGTCCACGCATCCCACGCCGATCTCCGCCTGCTGGCGCTCTTCTCCGTCACGGCGCATGCGGATGGTCGCCGTCGGCAGCCCGTCCAGGCTGCTCATCACGTTCAGGTACTCCAGATGATAGGTCTCGGGGATGGTGTAGACCTCGTCGGCCACGATCGCCGCCAGGTCTTCGTCGAACAGCTCCTTCTTCTTATCGGCCAGCTCCTTGAAGCGGTTGAATGCCCGCTCCATTTCGTCTTTGGTCAGATCGAAGCCCAGCTCGTGCAGGCGCTTGTCGAAGGCGTGCCGCCCGGAGTGCTTGCCCAGAACCAGCTTCGACTCCCTGACGCCCACGGACTCGGGAGTCATGATTTCGTAGGTCTGGCGGTTGGCCATGACACCGTGCTGGTGGATTCCCGCTTCGTGCGCGAACGCGTTCGCGCCGACCACGGCCTTGTTCGGCTGCACCACGATGCCGGTCAGGTCGGAGGTCAGCCTGCTCGCCCGGGCGATCTCGGTGGTGACGATTCCCGTATGCACGCCGTAGATGTCCCCGCGCGTTGCGATGGCCATGACGATCTCTTCCATCGCGGCGTTTCCGGCGCGCTCGCCGATGCCGTTGATGGTGCACTCCACCTGCCGCGCGCCGTTCATGACCGCCGACAGCGAGTTTGCAACGCCCATTCCCAGGTCGTCGTGACAGTGCACGCTGATGATGGCTTTGTCTATGTTCGGCACACGCTCCTTGAGCGTGCGGATGATGGTTCCGTATTCCATCGGGGTCGAGTATCCGACGGTGTCGGGGATGTTGACCGTCTTTGCTCCGGCGGCGATGACGGCTTCGATCACCTGGCACAGGTAGTCCATTTCGGAACGCGCCGCGTCTTCGGCGGAGAACTCGACGTCGTCGCAGTATTCGAGCGCGCGCTTGACGGCCGCAACCGCCCGTTCGATCACCTGCTCGCGGGTCATGCGCAGCTTGTGCTCCAGGTGGATGTCACTTGTCGCGATGAACGTGTGGATGCGGGGGCTGACAGCGTCCTTCAGCGCCTCGCCGGCACGGTCTATGTCGGCGTTGGTGGCGCGGGCGAGCCCGGCGATGGCCCGGCCGTCCCGAATCTCGGCGGCGACCTGGCGCACGGCCTCGAAGTCGCCGTCGCTGGCGATGGGGAACCCCGCCTCGATGACGTCCACGTTCAGGCGGGCGAGCTGGCGCGCGGCGTCCAGCTTCTCTTCGATGTTCATGCTCGCGCCGGGTGACTGCTCCCCGTCGCGCAGGGTGGTGTCGAATATGATGACTTTGTCGGACATTTGCTTACTCCTCGGAAACTCCGGCCGGTCTGCGCGCGCCAGTTGCTCGCGTCATTCTACGCCGGAGTCATTTCAGTTGGCTAGTTCCCTTGCCGGTCCTTGCGTTTGCCTCCAGACCGCCGGGAACTAGTGAACCGGGGTCTAGAGGCGAATAATCGCCGTGGCCTGTGGCCCGCCCGCGCACCCGTGCTTTGCCGGACGCGCAGGCTGGATAAGGGCGAGGGTAAGCTCGAGGGACAGCCGCGCGACGGCGCTGCCCGGCAGGGCGCCGGACTGCATAGTCGCCGTATCGCGTGTTTTCTGTCCCCGATAGTCCATAGCAGTTAGTGTTCTTGTACCACATTTGCGCCGGTTTCGCAAGAGGGGGGCCAACCTGACCTGCCGTGTGATATCGCGCGATATCCGCTCGTGATGTCGCGGGAGCTCTGCTCCGTTGGCTAAGCGTCGAGCACAGTCACAGGTATCGGCGGCGCTGCCCCGCGTTCGTGACAGGCCGCGCTCGAGTTGGTCCAGGCGCAGGGGTCGCTGACGAACCCGGCACTGACCGGGTTGTGGTGGATATACACCACCTTCTGACGGATGAACTCCGCGCTGTGCACCTGCTCCGGATGGAAGCCGGTCTGCCAGAGACGCAGAGTGCCCTTCGCCTGCCCCTGGTTGTCCATGGCAGTTACTGCTGCTCTAGCATATTGGAGGCGGTTTCGCAAATACTGAGACCGGGATCGGGATTGGCGTGCCCGTTCTTTGGAGCTCGCGCGGCAGACACTGCATCACACCAGACAGGCAAGCAAAGATGGCCCGAGCGGCACTCCCGGGCCATCGCTTATTGACCGCAGAGCCTCGCTAGCGACGGAACTTCATCACGCCGACATCTGCTGGCAGCTCCAGTATCAGCGAGTCATCACGGAAGAGGAACCGACCGACCTCGCCGATGTGGCGTTCGAACTGCCCGGCGATAGACCCCGGCGGATTGGCCGCTCTTGTCATCGCGAGCAGCCCCATCTTGAGACGGCCGTCTGCGGTCGCCGAATAAGAGCCGCTGAACCGGTTGAGGCCCGCCTGCCCCTGAACGCGACCATCGCGGAACTCTATCCAGTTCGTCGCGCCCTCGTCGCCGCTGAAGGATCTGTCGTCATTGTAGACAATCGATACGAGCTTCCAGCGGCCTCCCGTGAGACTGGTCCGCAAGAGCGCATTCGCGCGTGCGATCACCGGCTTCAGGATGCCATTGCGGTCAAGTCCCGGCAGAGAGTCGAAGGGAACGAGCACCTTGACCGGGCCCTCTGCCTCCACGCCAAGCTCCCCCTGGCCAAACAGGAACACAAGCCCCAGCTTGTAGACAGTGAAGCTCTTCGCCTGAGCCGGGCTGAGACGCTTCCAGCTGCCGGCAGCGACGTTGGACGGTGTCGCCTCTCGCTTCCGGAGTTCCTCGATGATCGCCGACGAAGCCTGCGCCACGGGATCGGCGCCCTTCACGAACAGATCCGACAGCTGGACCGCGCGGACCCGGCCACCGATTACGCCGTAGGTCATCGCACGGAAGTCCGTCGCGCCGTGGGCACCGCCGGTGTAGAAGTAGCGCTCGACGTAACCGCTACAGAGGGACCCGGAATCCATCGAGACTGTAGGAACGACCTTCAGGACGTATTCCGAGCGGATTCCCTGGCTCCTCAGCGCGGTTACTTCCTTGCGCGATTCCGTCAGGAACGTGTTGTACTCAGCGGACTCAGATGCCTTGCTTGCCGAGTTCGCCCTGGCCGCCACGCTCCCCTGTGACTTGAAGCGAGGATAGGCGACACTGATGTTCCAGTAACCCGGCTTGACGTTCTTGGTCAGCGCCAGGCATCGGCTTGCCGGCGCGAGTAGCGCCAGACAGAGCATTGCCAGCACGGCGAGAGACAACCAGCCCGGGAACAGATTCGTAACCCTGTTATTCAATTGCGGACACCTCCAACCGTGTGATCTCACCGGTTCCTTGTGCTTTGCTCTCAAGGCGGACAGAACGGGGGAAACCGTCACGGCCGACCACGACCTCGCCTTTGCCTTCGGAGCCCTTGCCATCTGCCTCAGGCTTCATGGTCAGATCGGCTTTGGTATCGCTCACGGCCTTCCACGTCCCCTTGATCTCCGGATGCTCAACGTTTCCTTCACCGGCCGATGTGATGCTGAACGCGCCATCGTGGAAGAAGGCCACGGCGACAGTGACAACACCCTCAGTCCGGGTCCCAACGGTC
>JAGVUD010000116.1 GCA_019136435.1 Armatimonadota bacterium
CAGATTCTCGAAAACGGCGCGCCCGTCGCAGGCACGTCCCTCATGCCGTTTCTCGCGTTCAACGAGGTGCTCTACTACAACAAGAGCGGCGGCGTGATGACCGGTCCGTACGGCTTCGTCTGGTCGCCCTACGAGGCCGGGGCGCTGAATCAGATCGCCGGACATCGTGCCCTGTGCGGCAACTACAACGCTCCGTGCAACATCGGCGCCTATCTGCAGGACCTTCCCCGGCAGAACGTGCTCAGGCTGAAGGACCCGGCGGGTTTCCCTCTGCGCGGGGCCGAGGTCAGAGTGTACCGGGCCGGGCCTGGTCCCGGCTGGTATGGCAAGACGTTCGACAACACCCCCGACCTCACCCTGACCACCGATTCGCTGGGCCGCGCGCTTCTGGGCCGCAATCCCTTCTCTTCATCATACATCGTCCACACGTACGGGCACGCAAACGGAGTGGCCATCCTGCGCATCGAACACCAGGGCGGCGTCTGGTACCGCTTCCTGGAAGTCAGCGATTTCAACCTGCGCTTCTGGGCCGGAGAGACAGAGGAGGCTTTCCACGACCTGTCTCTGCCGGGAGCCATCGGCTGCTGCGAGACCATCGGAGAAGCGCTGCTGCAGCCCGATGGCACGGATGTGCGGCTCCAGGCAAAGCCGGTAACCGCCTCGTTCGGCGCGAGCAAGTACATCTCCGAGACCGATCGCTCCGCGGGAATTCGCGTCATCACCGGCCAGCAGATGGGCGAAGGAGACCGTTTCACCGTCACCGGACAGATGGCCACCGCTGGCGGATCGCGCGAGATAGCCGCCCGGTCTGTCCTGTCCGCCTCGCCCGCAGACCCCCTGCCGCCCCTGATGATGCGCGGCAGCGCCGTGGGAGGAGGGCCGCGAGGCGAGCACACCCCGGGTGTTTCCGGCGGAGTCGGGCTGGGCAGCGCCGGACTTCTCGTGAGCGTCTGGGGAACGGTGCTGTCAACGGGGGCGGATGAGTTCTTCCTCTCCGATGGCAGCACGCCGGGCGGCCTCAAGATTCGGGCCCCGGGGCTGGCGCTCCCGGCGGCTGGGCAGCTCGCGCGGGTGACGGGCATCGCCAGCATCGAAGAGGTGTCCGGCAGCCTGCGGCCGGTCGTCATCACCCGCCGCCAGAGCGACATCTGGTAGCGCGGCGCGCCGCGCTCAAATGCCAATCGCTCTTGACAGCCAGCCGCGGCGCGGCCTATACTCAGTGAGCGTGAAGAGGCGCCGTTTCCGGGGCGCCCGGTCGTCGAACTAAGGAAAAGGCTGCCGCGGCCAGAGTTGCCCTGCGGCTGTGCGTGAGAGTTGCACGCCCGGCCCCGGGCCGCCTTCATGGCCGCCTCATCACTCTGCTGTGCGCACCTCAACTACAGCCCTTCCCGAAACGGACGCCCTGGCCATCGATATGGCGGGCGTTGCCCTTTCGCTCAGCTTCCTGGACGCCGATCTGCGGCGCAGCGTCTCCGGCCGGTTCGCCGCGTTCGAAGGCCCGGGCGGCGTTGAAGGCGGCGGCGCCGCCGAGCCTCTGCGGCTCTCGGTCGAGATCTCGGAAAGCGCCGGCGATGCCTCGCTGCGCGACCTGAGCGTCCGCTGTGACGGGGGCGTCGTTCACGCCGCCCGCAGCGATCTCGACGGGGAGTTCGACACCGAGGCGGGCTGCGGGGCGCTTCGCATCTATCCTACCGATTACCCCGATGTCTCCCTCGAGGCGTTCCTCCGCTTCGCTGTCTCCGTCTGGGCGCTCAAGCACGGCGCGATGCTCGTGCACGGCGCGGGAGTCGTCAGCGGCGGGCGGGGCTACGCGTTCATCGGCAAGTCCGGTGCGGGCAAGTCCACGCTTTCAAAGCTCGCCCTGACGCGGAGGCTCACCCTTCTCACCGACGAAATCGCCCTGCTGCGCCGCGTCAACGGGCGCTGGTGGATCGCCGGAACGCCGTTCTCGGGCGAGGTGACCGAGGCCGCGAGCCCCGGTCCGGCGCCGCTGGCCGCGGTAACGCTAATCCGCAAAAGTGCCGATATGAGGGTAGGCCGCCCCAGGCGCGGCTCCGAAATGCGCCAGCTCATGCGCAACATTCTCATGTTCGGCGCCCCCGCGCCGCTTATGTCCAACCTGCTGCACAGCGCTCTTCTGCTCCTCAGCGAAGTGGGGCTGAAGACCATGCATTTCCGGCCCGAGCCGGGCGTCTGGGAGCTGATAGATGATCTCTCTTGAAACGCGCATAGCGAAAAGCCCGGATCTGGCCGTTCAGGACCACTTCGAAGAGACCTTCGTCCTCAACCTGTCCGACATGACCGTGCACTGCCTGGGCGACATCGAGAGCGGCATCTGGAGCTTCATTGACGGCGGCCGCACCGCCGGCAGCATCCTCGACTGGGTGTGCGAAGAGTACGACGTCGAGCGCGAGCGCGCCAAGCGCGATATCCTCGAGTTCCTCACCGACCTGAGCGAAAAAGGCCTGGTGAGCGTCGCCTGACACGCGCATGGAACACCCGGATACGCACCCGCCGCGCATCATAGATTCCCTGATTGACCTCTCCCTCGAGCGGGCCGTCCCTCTGCGCGTCATTTTCGAGATCACCTACCGCTGCAACGCAGCCTGCGATTTCTGCTACGTCGTGCCCGGACGCGAGCCCGAACTGACCACCGATGAGTGCTGCGCGCTTGTGGATGCGCTCAAGGCGGAAGGGTGCCTGTTCCTCACGCTCACAGGCGACGAGCCCCTCGTGCGCGGCGACTTCTTCGAAATCGCCGCCCACGCGCGGGCGGCCGGAATGGCGCTCGAAGTGAAGACGAACGCCACGCTCATCGGGCGCGAGGCCGCCGCAAGGCTGCGCGAGCTGTCCGTCATGAACGTGGACGTGTCCCTGCATGCCTCCACCGCCGCCGCGCACGATGCGGTACTGCGGGTTCCCGGCGCGTGGCAAAAGGCGCTGGATGGCATCCGGGCCATGAAGGCCGAAGGCCTCACCGTCACCGTCAAGTGCCCGCTCACGCGCGATAACTTCGAAGACCGCGACGCCGTCCGCGCGCTGGCGACTTCGCTCGGATGCGACTGCGTCTTCGACCTCACCCTTTCCGCCAAACAGGACGGCGACCTCTCCCCGCACGGCGGCAGGATTACGCGGGAGCAGCTCGAGCAGTTTATCGCCGAAAACGAGGACGACTACTTCGCGTCCGTCATAAGCTGCATCGGCGCAAGCGAGCGCGCCGAACTGCGCGAACAGCGCCCCTGCAGCGCGGGAATCTCCACCTGCAGCATTAATCCTTATGGCGATGTCTTCCCATGTGTGCAATTATGCTGTATAATAGGCAATACAAGGCGAAGTCCGTTTGGGGAAATCTGGCGCGACTCGCCAGCCGTGAACAAACTGCGTGGGGTCCGTTTTGCGGATCTAAAGGACTGTAACGCCTGTCCCAACGTCGTGCACTGCCTTAGGTGCCCGGGTCTAGCGTTGTTGGAAGATGGAGACTTACTGGGCCGGTCCACGGAGGCCTGCCGCCAGGCGGAAGCGTACCGTCGAGTACACGAGCAGCACGAACGACTGGGAGCTGTGAGC
>JAGVUD010000261.1 GCA_019136435.1 Armatimonadota bacterium
GCGCAATGTCTCAAACGCTTAGTGATAGCGGCGTCTACATGGGCGCGCAGATGAACTCGTCCTGGGACCTCGTTCCGCCGGAGGAAATGTACGAGGCGTGCCGCGTAATGGCGCGCTACGTCGAATACCGGGGCGGGCTCGACTGGGACTTCTCACGCCTGCACACGATGCCGATTGACCCCGAGTTCACGCGGCTCGTGAAATCGTACCTCGCGTCGGTTCTCTCCAGCGACTCCGTGCACAAAGGCTGGAAACTCCCGGAGACAACCCTCGTGTATCCATGGATTGTCCGGATGTTTCCCGAGGCCCGATTCATCCACTGGGTGCGCGATCCGAGGGACTGCATTCTGGGCGCGCATGTCACGGACGACCTGGCCGATTTCGGAGTGCCGTACGAGAAGACCGACGACCTCCGCTTCCGGCGGGCGATCAGCTGGAAGTATCAGCGTGAGATTGTGAAGGCTACCCCGCCTCCTGCGCACACCGCAGTCGTGCGCTTCGAAGACTTCGTTCTGAAGCAGGACGAAGCGCTCGCCGCGCTTGAGCGTTTCCTGGGCTTTCCTCTTGTGAAGATCGAGGTGCGCCGTGACCCTGTCGGACGCTGGAAGTCCGACGACGGGGTGCATTTCTACGACTTCTTTGCGCCCGACCTGGTGGAACTGGGCTACGAGATTCCAGCGGGGGCGGCCTAGATGCTTAGGGTTGGCGTGATCGGGATGGGCCCGATCGGAAATCTGCACGCCAGCATCTATCAGGAGGCCGCGCAGGCCGAACTCGCGGGGGTGTGCGACATCAACACCGAGCGCGCGGAGGCCGCTGGCAGGCGTTTCGGGGTGCCGTGGTTTCCTGATGCTCCCACCATGCTCGAGCGGGTCCGTCCGGATATCTGCAGCATCACGACGGGCGGATACGAATACAGTTCGGACCACTACGAGCCCGCCATTCAGGCGCTGGAAGCGGGCGCGCACATCCTCTGCGAGAAGCCGATCTGCAACGATATCGCGAAGGCGGAGGAGATGGTGCGCGTCGCGAAGGAGCGGGAGCGCTCCTTCGGGCTGGACTTCAACCACCGCTTCACGCCCGCCGCGTATACGGCGAAGAAGTGGCTGGATGAAGGACGGCTCGGGACGATTCTGTTCGTGAATATGGCCCTCTGGATCGGAAAGCCTCAGGATCCGGAGTCTCCCTACTTCCACATAAAGGCGCTGAACCCGCATTCGATAGACATCATCCGGCATTTCTGCGGGGATATCACGAGTGTGCACTGCCTTGCGATGAAGGCGCCGGGACGAAGCATCTGGTCAACAGCATCGTTCAACTTCCGCCTCGCGAGCGGCGCGGTCGGGCACCTGACAAGCAGCTACGACATTGGCCGCGGGCACCCGATGGAGCGCTGCGAGGTGGCGGGTGTGGACGGCCGGTTTGTCATCGAGGATATGTGGCGGCAGGCGACGCTCTACCCCGCCAGCGATCTAGTGAAGCAGGTGTACACCAATCCCGTCTTTGGCGGATACCGGGGCTTTGACGACACCTTCCGCGCCCGCATTCTGAAGTTCGTGGATCAGGTAGCGGCAGGGACGGCGCCCGGCGAAATTGACGGCTCCGGCGCGGACGGCCTCGCGGCCCAGAAAGTGCTCGCAGCCGCCATCGAGTCTATCGAGACAGGCCTGCCGGTGGAGGTCGGGTAACGGGTCAACCGGGCCGGAGATATTCGATCTCGCCGGGTGTCCTCACCTGGCGCCGGGGGCGCGGCCGCCGTGGTCTGGCCGGTCTTCGGGAATTTAGGCTTCAGGGCATCGAAAGCCCGATGCTGTCTGCCATTCCCGAAGGATGAACATCTGGTGTTGCTTCTTGTCGGCGATGTACACAGCATGGGCGGTTCGCCGTCGTCAGGGCGCCGCCGAACAGGGTGTGCATACCTGAGGGCGCGTGAATCGGAAGGGAAGGTGTAGAAATGGGCTGGCTAAGAAACCTGATCACTGGCAAATCCGCAGGCAACGGGGCCGATGTCTGGGCTGAGCTGATGCTGACTGTGGCGGAAGCTCACGGCTATGTCGGCAGTTCCGGGCTGCAGGTCGTGCCTGAGCTACTCGGCAACGAGAACAAGATCATCGCCTGGATGAACCACCTTGTGCAGGAGCGCATCGATACGACAGGAACTCTGCAATTCCAAGAGATTCATTCAACCTTCCTCTTCGCCGTCTGTCGCGGATACGAGGCTGCTTACCATTGGAAGAAAGGCGACACCTACGACATCAAGCCCGACGGACTTTTCGACGGCCGGGTCTCGTGCCAGATCAGCTTTGCCCTGTCTGAAGCGCTAACACAGAAGCCGCTTGCAGACGACCTGTTTTACGCTTTCCAGGATTGGTGCGCCAACCATCCGAACTACTGTGCTCGGCGCAGCCTGCCACTGTTGCTCCCGCTCCAAACTTGCTGGCAGTACGCATACCGCATAGCCACACATCAGGCGCTCGCTTGCATGGAGGCGTAGTCGCTGAGAGCGCAGCCGACGGTGTCTGCCATTCCCGAAGGTTCAATAGTGTCGCTGGCGAGCGGTCGGGCCGTGGACATCGCCTGAGCCTCACCCCTTCGGAAGCTCGAGCACGCAGGCGCCGCGGCTGAAAGTCACCACCCGGCGCTGTTCGGCGATGTTTGCGAGTGCCGACTCAAGAATCGCCAGCCTCTCGATTGCCGAACCGTGGTCGGGCGTTCCCTTCTGCGAGAACCTGCGCTCGTCCGCCAGCACCTGGCGGTACACCTCGAATCGTTCTGAGCGGCCGTAGTATTCCCTGTCCAGATACTCGCACATCTCCGCCGACCGCGACTCGCGCACGAGCAGCGAGACGCAGCCGCCCTTACCGGCCCCGGTAAGCTTGCCGCCCAGATACCCCGGGCCTCGGCGGGCTATGGTGAGCAGGAGGTCTATCTGCGGGTTCGAAACGCGGAAGTCGAACGAGAGCGCGTCCTGTAGTTCGTCCACCATCTGCCCCACGCGAATGCGGTAGCTGTCGTACTCCTCGGAGTCCGTCGAGAGTTCGCCGGCCTGTACGCGCCTTTCCGCTTCGGTGAAAATGCTCTCCAACGACCGCCCGATCTGGTTCTCCCTGTGAAAGAACCGGGCCGTGGTGCGAACGTGATAACCCCCGATATCGCGCCTCGGCTGAGTGTAGAGCTTCTTGACGGTCTCAGTATCCGTGCCGAGAATCCGGGCCGCCTCTTTGGGAGTGACCTTGACCGGCAGCAGCATGATCAGTTCGATAATCGCCGCGTCGGGGATTCCGAGCAAGTCTTCGCACAGGCTGCCGAACTTGCAGTAGTTGTGCTCGATCGTGTTCCAGATCTCAGGAGCGCGCTCGAGCAACGGAGTGGCAACCGACGGCGCCTGCCCGAAACGCTCCTGGACTATCTTCGCGAGCCACCCGTCGCCTGCCGCCGCGCCCGCCTGGCGCGCTGCCCGAACGTCCGCGATGAGCAGCTTCAGTAGCTCGTCTCCAAGCTGCATCCAGCCCTTGCGCATGTTGAAGCTCTGGTTGCCGCCAAGCGTCTTGTTGACCTCCCACA
>JAGVUD010000371.1 GCA_019136435.1 Armatimonadota bacterium
CCCGGTCGCCCGCAAGGCTTGCGAGTACGTGCGCAACGGCATGATCGGGAAGATCAAGCGGGTGGACATCTGGCATCCGCCGAACTTCACGACGGACAGTTGGGGCGAGACACAGCCCGTGCCGAAAGAGCTGGACTGGGAAATGTGGCTCGGGCCGGCGCGATGGGCGCCCTATCACCCGCAGCGCTCGCACTTCAACTTCCGCTGGTTTATGGACTACGGCGGCGGGTTCATACGCGACCGCGGCAACCACGCCATCAGCGTAGTCTTCTGGCTGACGCAGATGGACGGCTACCGGGGCAAAGTGACCTGCGAAGCGACCGGAAGCGCGATGCGCCAGGGGTTCTATGATGTTCCGGGCGCCATGAACGTGCGGTGGGATTTCGAAAACCCCGATTGGACGCTGACCTGGACGCAGCCGGGGACGGCCAATCCGCGCATGCCGGGCGACTGGGGCGCGACATACACCGGCGACAGGGACGATCTGATTGTGCTCGGCGGAGACGGCGGCTGCGACACCGAACAGAAGGCGAAGGACTTCAAGGTGCCTTCCGGCGGTGTAACGATGCCGGATACCGGAGGGCACAGGGAGAACTGGCTGCAGTGCATCCGCACGGGCGAGCGGCCTGTTATGGACATTGACCCGGCCTACAGGGTAATCACCCTCCCGATCATCGCGAACATATCGTATATGCTGGGGCGCAAGGTGACGTTCGATATGGGCAAAGAGCGCTTTGTTGACGACGATGCCGCCAACAGAATGCTCGGCGTCCCGTACCGCCACCCGTGGACGCTGGAAGACCCGGGACAGGGCTGAGGGAGAACACAAAGTGAACGAGAAGACGATTTCCGCAGCCGAACTGGCCGCCGCCATAAAGGGGGCCGACGAAGATGCGCGCTGGGATGCGGTCGCCAAAGCCCCGGGCGCGGACGTTGATGCGATAGCGCCGCTGGCGGCGATAATGGCCGGGGCAGACCCCGCCGCCGCGAAAGCTGCTTCCGAAGCGCTGCGCAAGGTGGCGCACGCGCGGGGACAGGCCGCGCCGGCCCAACTCTTGAAGCTGACCGGACCAGACTACCCCCGGCAGGTTCGGGCCGACGCGCTCAGATATCTGGGTGAGACCGGCGGGCGCGGGCAGGTGCGGGAGCTCGAGGCGCTGCTGTCGGACAGCGACGTCAGCGAGGAAGCCCGGATGGCGCTCGAGCAGATTCCGGACTCCGAGGCTGAGAAGGCTCTTGAGAGAGCCAGTGAGAGCGGTCCTCCGGCGTGCCGCGCGGCCTGCCGGCAGTCGCTCCGCAAGCGCCGCCGCGCCATGCGGGACGCAGGCATCCGGCGGCGCGGCAGATTCTAGCCGCCGGGTCCGCGCAGCAGAAACCAGGCCATAACGCCCGACGCAAACAGCAAGGCGTCTATCCGGTCGAGCCATCCGCCGTGCCCGGGAAGGGCCGAGCCTGAGTCTTTGAACCCCAGCTCGCGCTTGACGGCCGATTCGAACAGATCGCCGATCTGTCCGGCGACGCCGATGCACGCCCCCACGAGCAGCCCGCCTCCGGTTGTGAACGAGAACAGCGGCGCGGTGACAGCGCCCATGAGCGTCGCGGCCAGGAAGCCGCCGGCAGCCCCTTCGATTGTCTTCTTCGGGCTGATTCCGGGCGCGAGCGGCGTGCGCCCGACCTTGCGCCCGAAGAAGTATGCGGCGATATCGAGAGCCCACACCATAAGCAGGAGCGCAATGACGGCCCACGCCCCGCTCTCGAGCCCGAACGCGGTGAACGGGTCGCGCGGCTGATGGAAACGGACAAGCACGAACGCGGCCCCGAGCCCGCCGATCCACAGAATCCCAAGAAGCGTGGGCCCAATGGCCGCGACCGGACGGCGGCCGCGGCGGCCCGTTTCGACGATGGCAAGCATCCAGACGACGACGAGAGCGATTTCGGGCATATCAGGGGGCACCGCCACCCTGCCCTGCGTCCACAGAACGAGCAGCAGTATGCCTATGGCGCCCCACCAGAGGCGGCAGGGCACCCCGCTGGTGTTGCACATGGAGGTGAACTCGGCGAAAGCGAGCGTCAGCACCACCCCCGCCGCGATGACAGCCGGGACTCCTCCTGGCCACGCCATGAGTCCCAGCACCACTGGTATTGCCAGGATCGCTGTTAATGTTCTCTGCTGCATTCTACGGCCGTCCTTCCATTCGCCCTGCATACCTTATGCTCCATCGGGGCGAAATCATCCTCCACTGGACGAGCGCGATTTGATGCAGCAGGGCCCTCTTTGCGGCCAGAGAATGCCCCTCAGCTCTGAGATGCCAGCCCTCTAGCGCCTCCGAACTCCGGGCGGCGCAATGCTGGTGGCGCTGTCGTCGGGCTTTTCCGAAGATCCTTCGCCCGCGAAAACCGCCGCATGCACGACGCGTCCCCGCGCGACGAGCGCGCTGCCGGTGATCTGCCAGCCCGAAACGCGCAGGTCCTTGCCCTCGCCCTGCGAAGGGTAGGCTGTGCCGTCTGCCTTTGCGGCGGCGTCCAGGAACTCCTCGGCCGATTTCCTGTCTCCACCCAGCGTGCTCGCTCCGCGGGGCGGCAGGGGAGAGATGGCATCGAGCGCGTAGGACTTGATCAGCTTGGGGTAGATCTCTTTCAGGGTCTTCTCGGAGTCGAACAGATCGAGCCCGACGATATCGCCATGGACGGCGAAAATGGCGCCGACCTGGCCGGGCACAGGGCGAATGCGCTCGACATACTCGCTCACATCGGCGGCTTTGGCTTCGAACGCGCGCTGCATCGCGTCCGTGTCGGCCCTCACATCGAGCGCCCGGTTCTTGGCGGCCACATCGGCCCAGATGCCGGCCTGGTCGCTAAGGGGCGCTCCGGCGCTCGCCATGTTCCTGGCGACAGCCGCCTGATTCGCCTGGCGCGCGCGGGCGAAGAGCTGCAGCCCGGACGCCTCGAACCGCACGGACACACCCGACCAGCGCCCGTGCTCGACGCAGCTTACCTTCGCAGTGAGGCTTTCGCCCGGAGGCGCGAGCAGGCTCGAGTTGAAGACCCTGTTCTGCTTCGCTCCGACGATTTGCTCGCCATCGAGTATGAGCACCGGGCGGCTGCCCTTGTTGGTGACGCGCGCCTCGTTGACGCGGCTGAGTTCTTCGATGACAAGACTGCCCTTCTTCAGGGCGGAGTCGAGCGTGTCGTAGAAAGGCGCCTGACTGCCGCCGAGCAAGGGGTACACCTCGAGGCCGCGATGCTGCACGGGCGTCCCCAGGCGCACCCCCGCCAATCGCTGGCCATAGATGCCGGCCTCGTCACGAGGCGCGGGCTTGACAACCGCCGGTTTCCCCTGTTCGGACCGGATGGCGGCCGCCGCAAGAACCAGCGCGCACGCCGTAACAGCGGCGGCGGACGCGCTTGCGATGAGAAAACGCTTCACTTTCAGGTTCCTCCAGAACAGGCTCGCGCACGCGCACCTGCGCACTGCGCGGCAGTGACGGCCCGCCAGACACGGCGCGGCGAGACCATCCCGCATGTTCTGATGCCGCGGCGCGGCGATGGCTTCAAATACATGACTTGCCCGCTGCGGAGGTGTATAATCGAAGCAGTCCACAATCGGGGGTATTTGTCGCGGTATTGAAGACAGCAGTGCAGTTCGGCGCGGGCAACATCGGCCGGGGGTTCACCGGGCAGTTGTTCAGTGAATCGGGTTTCGAAGTAGTTTTCGTGGATGTTGTTCCGGAGATTGTGGAGGCGCTGAACGAGCGGCACGGCTATACGATACGCATTGCGGCCGAGCCGGAGCAGGACGTCCGGGTCAACAACGTCCGGGCGGTAAGCGGCAGGGACAGCGGCGCGGTGGCCGTTGAGGTGGCCGGGGCGGACATCGCCTGCACCGCCGTGGGCGTGAACGTGCTGGAGTCGATCGCGGGCGCGATGGCCGCGGGGCTGGAGCTTCGCATGCGGAAGTGCCCGGACGGCACGCTGAACGTGATCGTCTGCGAGAACATGCTGGACGCGGCGGGGGCACTGCGCGACATGGTGATGCGGCGTCTTCCGGCGCAGGCTCAGGAGTGGGCCGGGGCGCACGTTGGCTTCACCCAGGCGGTGGTGGGGCGGATGGTTCCGGTGCGGACGGCCGAGGAGCGAGCGTCCGATCCGCTGGGGATCCGGGTTGAGGCGTACAAGCGCCTTCCGGTGGACGCGGACGCGGTGAAGGGAGAGCTGCCGGAGATTGCGGGCGTTGAGGCTCATTCGAACTTCAGGGCCTACATTGACCAGAAGCTCTTCGCTCACAATGCGGGACATGCGGCAAGCGCGTACTTCGGCGCCCGCAAAGGGCTGACATACGTCTGGGAGTGCATGGACGACCCGGAGGTGCGCGAGCGCACCCGGGATGTCATGGAAGAGACCGGGCAGGCTCTGATCGCCTGCTACGGGCTGGACGCCGGGGAGCACTGGCGGCACGTGGACGACCTGCTGAGGCGCTTTGCGAACAGGAAGCTGGGCGACACGGTGGCCCGGGTAGGGGGAGATCCGCTGAGGAAGCTCGGCCGGGAGGATCGCCTGGTGGGCGCGGCGCTGTTCTGTGAGCGTCAGGGAGTGCAGCCGGCGGCCGTGGCGGAGGCAATCGCCGCGGGGCTGGCGTTCCGGAATCCGGACGACCAGTCGGCGGCGAAGATGGAAGCAATGATCAGGAACAGGGGTATTCGTGGGGCGCTTGAGGAGATAACGGGAGTGGGGCCGGAGTCTGATCTTGGCCGGCGGATACTGGGGGCCTGCGAGGCCCTGTCCGTGTGATGGAACCGGGGGAATCCAATGCCAGTAATGATAGACGAGATCAAAGAGCAGCCGAAAGCTTTCCAGGCCGTCCTGGCGCAGGAGGGGAAGAACATTGACCGCCTCTGCAAGGCCGTCAAGGGCCGCGACATCGCCTGCATCATCATTGCGGCTCGCGGCACGTCGGACAATGCCGCCAACGTCGCGAAGTATCTGATCGAGATCACGAACGGCATCCCGGTGGCGCTTGCCGCGCCGTCGGTCGTGACGCTCTACCGCAGCAGGCTCGACCTTTCCCGCTGCCTGGTCATCGGGATATCGCAGGCCGGGCAGTCACCGGACGTGATCGAGTACATGACGCAGGCGAAGGCGTATGGCGCGCTGACTGTCGGCATTACGAACGACATGGAGTCGGAACTCGTCCGGCACACCGAGTACAACATCTTCACACATGCGGGCGAGGAGCGCGGCGTCGCCACAACCAAGTCTTACACATCCTCACTGGCGGCGACGTATCTGTTCGCGCTGACGCTTGCCGAAAACAGGGAGCTTATCGAGAAGCTTCAGCAGGTTCCGGAGGCGATGAACAAAGCCCTGCAGCTCGATGCTCTGCTGAGGGACATCGCGCCGCGCTACCGCTATATGGAGGAGTGCTTCGTGATGGCGCGCGGCATCAACCATGCGACGGCGCACGAGGCGGCACTGAAGATCGCCGAAATCAGCTACGTGGGCGCGCGGCCGTACTCGGTCGCGGACTTCGCGCACGGGCCCATCGCCGTTGTGCACGAGGGGTTCTCCTGCTTCCTGTTTGCCCCGGAGGGCAAGGCGTTCTCGAGCGTGACGAACATGATCCAGACGCTGTCGCAGAAGCGTGCGGAGACGATCGTGTATTCGAACAGCGATCAGGCGCTTCGCAAGGCGACCATCGCGATCAAGCTGCCGGTTGACATTGACGAGCTGCTGAGCCCTATCGTTTACATCATCCCGGCGCAGATCTTCGCGTACTATCTGTCGCTCACGAAGGGCTACAACCCGGACAGGCCGCGCGGTTTGACAAAGGTCACGCTCACGAGGTAAACCGTACCGGCCGCTCCCGGAGAGCGCTGCATCGCGTCCGCACTTTGCGGCCGCTGAGTGCGGCCGCGCGCTTCGTCAAACGGCATCCCCTTTTCGAAAGGCAGAATCTATTGATCAACAGAGACAGGCTTCTTGCGGATTTCACCCGGCTTCTCCAGATCAACAGCCCCGCGCGCAAAGAGGGCCAGGTTGCCGAGTTCCTGGCGGAAGAGTTGCGCGAGATCGGCTGCGAGGTGCAGTTTGATGACGCGGGCGAGGCCCTGAACGGGCAGTGCGGCAACCTCATCGCCACGCTTCCCGCCAACTCAGACGGCGGAACCAGGCTGCTTCTGGGGGCGCACATGGACACGGTGGCGCCGACGGAGGGGATGAAGCTGATCGTCGAGGACGGCATCATCCGGCAGGAAGGCGCGGGAGTGCTGGGCGCGGACGACAAGGCGGGCATAGCGGCGATACTGGAGGGGACGCGATCGGTCGTGGAGTCCGGCGCGCCGCACGGGCAGATTCAGATCCTGATGTTCATCTGCGAGGAGGTCGGCCTGCTGGGTTCCAAGCATCTCGACATCGGTCTGATAAGCTCGGATTTCGGCTACATTTTCGACTCCGGGCAGCCGACCGGGCATTTCGTCGCCTCAGCTCCGACGCACGAGAGCATTCTCATCGGCTTCAAGGGGCGCGCGGCGCACGCGGGAGTGTGTCCGGAAGAGGGAATCAGCGCGATAGCCGCCGCCGCCGCGGCGATCTCGCGGATGAAGCTCGGCAGGGTGGACTGCGAGACGACGGCAAACGCCGGGGTGATCAGCGGGGGAACCGCGCGCAATGTGATTCCGGAGTCCTGCGAAGTGCGCGCCGAGGCTCGCAGCAGGGACGTGAACAAGCTCGAGCAGCAGGTTCAGTCCATGCGGGACGCCTGCGAACAGGCCGCGGCGGAGACAGGGGCAGCCTTGAGCTTCGTGGCCACGCGCGAGTATCCCGGCTACAGGCACAGCGAGGATGCGCGGCTTGTCCGTTTTGCGCGGAAGGCGGCGAGTTCACTCGGCTTCACGCCGGACATGGTGGATCACGGCGGGGGAAGCGACTGCAACATTTTGAACGGCAAGGGGCTTCCGACCGCGGTCATCGGAGTCGGGTACGAGGAGATACACACGGCGGCGGAGTTCATCTCTGTTGACAATCTGGCGCGCTGCGCGGAGTTCGCAGAAGCGCTGGTGCGGGCATCGGCTGAGGGCTAGGGAAATGCTGCACACAACGGCCGGAAGGGTGACAGATGTCCGCAAGCTCGACGAGCGGACGCTCGAGTGCCAGGTCGAGGCCGGCGGCGAGCGCCGCAAGGCCCTGGCTTACATCGATCTGTGCGGAGAGATCGCGGCGGGCGACGAGGTCGTGGTGAACACCACCGCCGTGGACCTGGGTCTGGGCACGGGGGGATACGACTTCGTCGTCTGCAGCCTCTCGAAACGCGGAGAGGTGAAGAACGAAAGCCCCGGGCACATCATGAAGCTGCGCTACACGCCGCTGCAGCATTCGGCCGAGTGCGAGGAAGAGACGGCGGGCGAGGACGCCGCAATAGCGGACCTTGCGGGAATGCCGGTTGTCGCCGCCGGGCTGCACAGCCACATTGCGCTTATCGCCGCCGGCGTGAAGGCGAAGGAGCCGGATGCGCGCATCGCCTACGCAATGACCGACGGGGCCGCGCTTCCGATTCAGTTCTCGAACCTCGTGCGCGCGCTCGAGGATGCCCGGCTCATTGATGACACGATCACATGCGGGCAGGCGTTCGGCGGCCGCAGAGAGGCGGTCAATGTGTACAGCGCGCTTGCCGCGGCGCGCGAGGCGTCAAAGGCCAGCGTCACCATCGTCTGCCAGGGGCCGGGGAATGTGGGGACGTCAACGGGGCTCGGGTTCTCGGCGATTGAGGCGGGGCAGATCATCAACGCCGCGCACTCGCTCAAGGGGCGGCCGGTGCTTTCGCTCAGGATGAGCAAGGCCGACAAGCGTGAGCGGCACCGCCTGATCAGCCACCACTCGCTGACCGTGCTTTCGCGAGTGGCGCTGGCGGGGACCATGGCCGTGCTGCCGTTTATGGATGCCGATGACCAGCAGGAGGCCTACCGCCAGCTTCAGTCGCTGAAGCTTTTCGAGCACCACGAGATCCGCAGTTTCGACGGGGCGCCCGGCGTGGCGCTGCTGAAAGAGCGCGGCCTCAAGCTCGAGAGCATGGGGCGCGGGTATGACGATGACCCGCTGTTCTTCCTGGCGGCTTCGGCGGCAGGGCGATGCGCCGCCTCGATGCTCTCGAAGGACTTCTGGGGCTAGGCGCGATGAGCGAGCGTTCCATTGCTTCGCGCCGGATCTTCGAGGGGCGGGTGATCAACCTGCGCGTTGACACTGTGGAGCTGCCGGACGGCCGCACCACCACCCGCGAGATTGTGGAGCACCGCGGCGCGGTGGCGATTATCCCGATACTCGACGACGGGCGCATAGCGCTCGTGCGCCAGTATCGCGCGGCGGTTGGCGTGGACCTGCTGGAAGTGCCGGCAGGTACTCTGGAGCCCGGAGAGGATCCGGAAGCGTGCGCCGCACGCGAGCTGACAGAGGAGACCGGCTACAGAGCGGGACGAATGGAGAAGGTTCTGTTCGCGTGGATGGCGCCCGGATACTCGGCGGAGGGGATTCACTACTATCTGGCGCGCGAGCTGACCCCGTGCGCTGGCGTTCAGGACGAAGACGAGAACCTTACCGTGGAGCTTCTGGACTTTGGCAAGGCGCTGGAGATGCTGGACGCGGGCGAGTTCAGCGACGCAAAAACGGTAGCCGCCCTCTGCCTGGCATCCCGCATTCTATCGAAGCAGCCTTAGGGCGGCTCAGCGCACCGGACGCGGCGTGCGCTCCTCGCCGTACAGCATCATCGCGACGACTGTGCCCACTGCGTGCAGCGACTCCGCGCTGCATTTGTCCGGCGTATCTTCAAGCGTGTGCCAGTACGGATAGTCGAAGCAGATGAGATCAACCGCCGGGATGCCCTTTTCGATGAGCGGGACGTGGTCGTCGGTGATGGCGGGGCCGGTGCGGTCGGGGAAGAAGCGGGCGAATCCCCCGGCGCGCGCGGTGTCCCAGATGCGGCGCATAAGCAACGGAGCGGCCTGCTCGGATATTGGCTCGCGCGGGATGGCCATTCCCTTCGCGCCGATCATGTCCAGCAGAATCCCGTAGCGAAAACTGCTGGTGACGCCCTTCATGACTGTCTTCCAGTTGTTCGCGAACTCGGTGGACCCGAAGAACATCTGCTGCGGCGTCTTGCCCCAGTCCTCGCCATCGAACAAGACGATGACGACTCCCACCGGCGGCTTTTTCACCTTGAGCATGCGCCCGATCTCGAGCAGCGCGGCGACTCCGGAGGCGCCGTCGTTCGCCCCGAGTATGGGCTGCTTTGCCTTGACCGGATCAATCTCCTGATCAGCAAACGGGCGCGTGTCCCAGTGCGCAGAGAGGAGAACCGGGCTTGCGGACATGTCGCCGTACACTCCGACGATGTTCGTGAACGTGTACGTCTTGCCCGAAAGCGTCTTCTGGAAGCTGTGGGTAAAGACGCGGTCCGCAGTCTTCTCAAGCTCCTTCTGAAGCCAGGCACGGCAGGCCGCATGGCCCGGCGAGCCGGGCTGCCGCGTGCCGAAGTCGCACTGCTTCTTCAGATCGGCGAATGCGCGGTCCCCGCTGAAGGCGACGCCCGAGGGCAGCGCCGGGGCGCCTGTCGCGGCGGACTTGTCCGCCGAGCACCCCGCGAGAAGGAGCGCCAGGGCGGCGCCGGCACACATCCAGTGACGACGCATCACGACCTGCGAATGCGCCCGTCCGGAAGGTATTTGCTCGGGTCAACGCGGCCAGAAAGAAGCTTCTCGATAGCCTGCGCGATGGTGCCGCCGCGATCCTGGCTCGGGGCCTTTCCCCACACCCGGAAGTAACCGAGGCCGCCCGATGCGAGCGACCTGGGCATGGCGACGGTCACAGTAGCGCCGGGGGCGATCTCCTTGCGCCCGAGCATGATCTCCCCCACCCTCTTGCCGGACGGTTTGGCGGGGTCGTATCGGAAATTGATGCCGGACACCTGAAGGAAGCCCTGATTCTGCCTGGGCGCCATGCTGATCGAGCGCTCCAACGCTTCGCGCACCTGCACGCCGGTCAGCGAAAGCACAGCGATGCCCTGCCCGGGATCAACGACAGCCGCCGAGACGCGCGCCGCGTTCATCTCCGGCACCTTCACATCGGCATCGCGCAGCAGGCTGGCGGGCACGAGCGCCGCGTCAGCCCCGGCGCTTGTGCGGACCGCGTCGGCGATGAGATTGCCGAGCCCCGTCTCGGAGACGCTGGAGCCTCTGGACGAGATCACGTCCTGCGCGACAGCGCCCGCGGCAAGCCAGCAGGCCGCGGCCAGCGCCGCAAGCGCAAGCCGCCCTATGCGCGCCGCCTGATTCTTTTTGCCGAATGCTCCATGCCCCATCGTCACCGTTCCTTATGTCCCGGGCGCACCCTCTGCCGTCTCAGCGGATACCGGCTCGAAGCCCGCTCTCGATAAGCGCGTCAATCTCGCCGTTCATCACGGCGTTGACGTCGCTGGTTTCCGCTTCTGTCCTGTGATCCTTCACCATCTGATACGGTTGAAAGACGTACGATCGAATCTGGTTCCCCCACTCGATCTTGCGCTGCTCTCCGCGAAGGTCCGCAAGCTTCGCTTCCTCTTCCTGCCGGCGCATCTCCCACAGTTTAGACGCAAGAATGCGCATAGCTACTTCGCGGTTCTGATGCTGACTTCGCTCATTTTGGCAGCTTACGACGATACCTGTGGGAATATGCGTGATCCGGACGGCGGAATCGGTCTTATTGACGTGCTGCCCGCCCGCCCCGCTCGACCTGTAGGTGTCCACCCGCAACTCGTCCGGGCTGATCTCGATCTCCGGGCCCTCGACGATCTCCGGAACGATGTCCACCGAGGCGAAAGATGTGTGCCTGCGCGCGTTCGAGTCGAACGGCGAGATGCGCACGAGCCGGTGTACGCCGCGCTCCACCTTCAGATAGCCGTACGCGTACGGCCCCTTGATGAGCACGGTGGCGTTCTTGATGCCCGCGACCTCGCCCTCGACCTCGCTGAGAATCTCGGTTGCGTACCCCCGGGTCTCCGCCCAGCGAAGATACATCCGCAGCAGCATCTGCGCCCAGTCGCAGCTTTCCGTGCCGCCCGCGCCGGAGTTGACCTCCACGATGGCGTTCGAGTCGTCGTGCGGCCCGCCGAGAAACGTCCGCATCTCGAACTTCTCGACCTCCGCCGCGGCCGCCTGCAGATCGCGCTCCAGGCCGGACTCCTCGGACTCGTCTCCCGACTCGGTCACGAGCTCCGCGAGCACGGCCAGGTCATCAATGCGCGAACGCAGATCGCCGTACGGGACGACGGTCTCCCGCAGCCTCGCGAGCTGCGCCATCGCTGCCTGCGCCGCCTCCGGGTCGTCCCAGAACCCCTGCTCGGCGCTCTGGCCCTCGACCTGGGCGATTTCGGCTGTCTTTCCGGCTACATCAAAGATGGTCCGCGATCTTCTCGAGCCGGTTTTTCAGCTCTTCGATTTCGCGGCTGGCTTCCTGCAAAAGCAATGCCTGTGAATCCTCCGTGGTATTGCCCGCGCGCGGGCTCGCTCAGGGGATTCTAGCATATCCGGCGGCAGAGTTGGGCTGGCGGGGCTTCAGGCGAGCGGAGTGGCAGCCTGCTCTTTCTCCGGCCGGGTGGCGAAAAGGCCGAGAGACACATGCGTCACCTCGGCGCCGATGAGGGTGACAAACGCGAGGTAGTAGCAGGTGAGAAGGACGATGACGACGCCCCCGAAGGAGCCGTAGACCGCCTGGAAGTTCGCGACGTTCGCGAAATACCAGACAAGGGCAACGTTCGCCGCATACCAGAGAAGCGCGGTGACCATGCCGCCGCTCAGAGCGTACGCCCAGGGCAGGTCGAGGCGGGTCAGCACGCGGTAGGCGGCCCCGAACATCAGGCCCATGAGAACCAGCCCGAGCACCCAGCCCGCCAGCCGCGCAACCATTCCCGTCGGGAGGAGGCTGACAGCGAACGTGGTCCCGAACGAGACGGCCATCAGCACCGCCGCGATCAGCACGAACAGCAGCGCGCGCCCCCGCGCCGCGAACCATCCCGGCCGGGTCTCCACCCCGAACACCCTGTTCAGCGCCACCTGCAGGGCGAGCACCACCTGCATTCCCGTCCAGAGAAGTCCGGCCAGCCCGAGGAAGCCGGCCGGGCCGCTGATGGCGGTGACCGATGAGAGCAGGTTTTCGAGGTCAATGCCGGAGGCCTCCAGCACCCGGACCACGGGCAGGTTCTGCTGCAGCCCGTCCAGCACGCGCTCGCGCGCGCCAGCCGTTCCGAGCCACACTCCGAAGCCCGAAACCGCCGCAAGCAGCAGGGGGAAGATGGACATCCACGCGTAGAAGGCGACCGCCGCCGCCGCGTAGCTTAGCTGGTCGGCGGCGATTTCGCGAAGCAGCTTTCTGAAAAAGACGCTGACGGTCCGCATCGGCTTCGGCCCGTTTCCTCCTCTGCGCCGGCCCGCCAGCGCTTCAGTTCAGGGAATGACTTTGTTCAGGGGATACTCGACGATCCCCCGCGCCCCCGCGCGCACGAGCTCCGGGATCAACTCCCGCACCTGCCGGTCGCTCAGGATCGTCTCTACCGCCATCCACTCGTCGTCGGCAAGCGCGGAGAGCGTCGGGTTCTGCAGCGCGGGCAGAATGCTCGTGACCTTTTCGAGATCGGTCTTGCGCACGTTCATCTTGAGCCCCACGAGATCGCCGGCCTGAATGGCGCCGACGAGCATGAGCGCGAGGTTTTCGATTTTGCGCCGCTTCCACTCATCGGCCCACGCGGCCTCGTTTGCGACCAGGCGGGGCGTTGACACGAGCAGAGTTTCGATGATCGCCAGGTTGTGCGCGCGCAATGAGGAGCCTGTCTCGGTGTTGACGACGATGGCGTCGGCGAGATCCGGCACCTTCATTTCGCACGCGCCCCAAGAGAACTCCACGGTTGCGCTGACGCCGCGCTCCGCAAGCCAGCGCTCGGTGAGGCGGACGTATTCGGTGGCGATTCGCTTGCCCTGAAGGTCGGCGGCGGACTTGACCGGCGAGTCAGCCTTCGCGCTCAGGACGATGCGGATGGGGTTCATGCTGGTCTTGGCGTAGCGGAGGTCGGCGACTTCGTGCGCCTTCAGCCCGCAGTCCTCGAGCCAGTCGAGCCCCGTGATGCCGGCGTCGATCAGACCGTCCTCCAGATACCTGGGGATCTCCTGCGGCCGGATGAGCAGAGGTTCGATCTCCTCGTCGTCAATGACGGGATGGTAGCTGCGCGAGTCCACGCGGACGCGCCATCCGGCCTTGTCGAACATCTGAAAGGTTGCTTCCTGGAGGCTGCCTTTGGGCAGGCCGATCTTTAGCTGCATACTAGGGTTCTCGGGTTTTCAGGGTTACAGGATTTCGGAACAGGTCACAAAGCATGTCATAACACGTCGAAACACGTCACAACACGTCATGCTGAACTTGATTCAGCATCCATCCGGTCTGGATTCCGGGTCAAGCCCGGAATGACGTAATGGCATCCATCCGGTCTGGATTCCGGGTCAAGCCCGGAATGACGTGATAGCACCCAGCCGGACTGGATTCCGGGTCAAGCCCGGAATGACGTGATAGCACCCAGCCGGACTGGATTCCGGGTCAAGCCCGGAATGACGTAATGGCACCCATCCGGTCTGGATTCCGGGTCAAGCCCGGAATGACGTGGCGCAACGGCGCAGGGGGCATTATGTACACGCCGGGCGCAGTTTTGCCATTGCACCCGCGCGCGTGATATAAACCCGAGGCCGCTCAGAGACCTGCCCGGCCATCTCTTGCATGGACCTTACACCCTTACAATGGACCCTCGGCGCGCTTGCCGCGCTGCTCGTCGGATTCTCAAAGACCGGCATCCCCGGCGTCGGGATTCTCATCGTTCCGCTGATGGCGGCGGTCTTCGGGAGCAGGGCGAGCATCGGCACCGTCCTTCCGATGCTGCTGTTCGCCGACCTGTTTGCCGTCGCCCGCTATCGCGCGCACACTCGTTGGGACAAGCTGCGGGAGCTGATTCCGTGGGTACTGATCGGAATGGCGCTCGGGACGCTTCTGCTTGCGTGGCTGGGCGAGCGGGAGGGTTCCAGGGACCTGCTCGGGCCGATCATCGGGGTTCTGGTTCTTGTGATGCTCGGCGTGCATCTGGCCCGGCAGAGATGGGGCGACGAGATGGCCCCCCACTCGCGCTTGGGCGCGGCCTCGACCGGGGCGGCTGCCGGCTTCTCGACCACGGTCTCGAACGCCGCCGGGCCGATTATGGGCATCTATCTGACGGCGATGGGCATGCCGAAGCAGCAGTTTATGGGCACCTTCGCCTGGTACTTCTTCATCTTCAATTCGGTGAAAGTGCCCATCTTCGCGGCGCTCACCCTGATGACGCCTGACAAACCGATCTTCACAGCGCACGGACTGCTGTTCACGCTGTCGGTGGCGCCGGTGATTGCGGCAGGGGCGCTGACGGGTTCGTGGCTTCTGCCGCGAATGAATCAGAAGCTGTTCGACAGCGCGATCCTGGCCCTGGCCGCAGTCGCCGCGGTCAAGCTGATCTTCGGTTAGGCGCCGGACGCCAGCTACTTCTTGGGCCTGATATCAGTCTTGGTGACGGTGTACGAATCCATGAACTCCTTGAATGCGTCCCGGACTGCGTCAATGGCCGCCTGAATCTGCCGGTCGCTGCCTTTCTGAAGCCCCGGAGCAAGCACGCCCGTCTGCGATCTGGCCTCGAGCACCTTCGCGCTGAAGATCGGGGACTCTGCCTTCGCATCCACCAGCCACGCCTTGATCTTGGCGATACCGTGCTTCTGAACCACAAACACCCGTGAGACGACTTTCTGGCTGGTGTCCGTAATGATCACAAATGCAACCAGATCCGCCCCAACCTTCTTGCCGACTTTGTACAGCGTCTCCCGCTTGTACTCCTCCTCATCATCGAGGTTGATGCCAAGCTCCTTTACCGCACCCGTAACGGCTTCCGTGGGAATCACGGCAAATCCGCGCTCCTGGAACTCCCAGGTCAGTTCCTGCTGGGCCCTGGTCACCTGCTTGTCCTTCAACTCCTGCCATTTCTCGCCGGAGCGGTTCAGGACGGGCAACAGCGCCACTTTGGTGGTTTCGGGGGTGTACGCCTTCTTGTCAGCGGCAATCGTCTCCGCGGCAACACCTGCCAACATCACCACACCAGCAAACAGCAAACACAGCTTTCTCATCAATGACCCCTTTCTCCAGACTGTATCGTGTGCGTGACGCACACCTGATGTGATTATACAGCGTACGGCCTGGCACCTTCTAGCTGCGCTAGTCGGCGAAGAATCTACCGATTGTCTTGAGCACATCCACGTAGAAGTTCGACTCCAGCGCGCGGAAGAAGGAGAACGGCTGGCCCGGGTTCCCCAGAAACGGCCGCAGAATCCACGCCATCTGCGTCCCGACGACGCCGTACGTGATCAGCCACCACTTGATGATCGTCTGGACGCCCGCCGGGGCGCCTTCGACAGCGCCGCCCGGCGCCTGCACGAGCTGGCCGATTGCCCGGGAAAGAAACCACACGCCGTACGCCCCCGCCAGCGCGAACACCGCCACGTTCAGCAGCTTCACGAAGGGGTAGCTGGGTGTGCTCAGCATGAAGAACAGGACGATCGGCGCGCACGCCCCAAGCACAATGCTCGTGACCGCAATGCTGGCCATAAGGACGCCGAGGATGGCCGAGAACTTCGCACGCGGGCCGATCAGCACGTTCAGCACATACAGCAGCGGCAGGCAGATGGCGAGCGTCAGCAGGAACAGGAACGGCAGCTTCACACCCGCCGCCAGAGCGTACTTCCAGCCCTCCGCTGAGCCGCGGATCAGGCTCTGGCTGCCCATGATCAGCCCGTAAGCGAAAGTGAGGACCAGGAAGACGCCGGTGCAGGCAAGAGTGACGGGGCGAACCCGGTCTTCCGAGGTCAGGTCGCGCGCCACCTGCTCGCGTTCGCGCAGCAAGTGGTCCATGTGGGCAACGATATTCATTTCCAGACCCCCTCCAATGGCGGCGCGGCCTGAAGCTCGCCCGCCTGCCCTGTATACCGTCTCGAACGCCCGCGCGTTCCCGGATCGCGGCAGCAGTTGGACAGTTTCCGGCAGTGCGGTAGAATACCACCAATGATTATCGCAATGTCAGCCAGAGCCACCGAGGCCGAGATCGCGGCCGTAACCGGTGTCATCAGCCAGGCCGGTCTCAACGCGATTGTGCTGCCCGGGGGAGACCGGGTGGCGATCGGCGTCGCCAGCGCCATACCTCACGACCTTCGCGAGCCGCTCGCGGAGCAGATCTCGGGCCTGCCCGAAGTTGACCACGTCGCCCACGTCAGCCGTCCGTACAAGCTCGCGAGCCGCGAGTTTCACAGCGCGGACACCGTCATCGAGCACAAGGGAGTCACCATCGGCGCGGGGGAGGTCGTGATCTTCGCGGGGCCGTGCGCAGTGGAGACGCCGGAGCAGATGGCGGCCGCGGCGAAGGCAGTGAAAGCGGGCGGCGCGAAGGTGATGCGCGGCGGCGCGTTCAAGCCGCGGACTTCGCCCTACTCGTTCCAGGGCATGGGCGAGGAGGGAGTGCGCCTGCTGGTTGATGCCGCGCGAAGCGAAGGCCTGCTCACAATCTGCGAAGTGCTGGACGAGTACGACGTGGGGGTTTGCGGTGAGATTGACTTTCTTCAGGTGGGGGCGCGCAACATGCAGAACTACCGCCTGCTGACAGCCGTGGGCAGGTCGGGCAAGCCGGTGCTCCTGAAGCGCGGCCCGTCGGCGACGATTGACGAATGGCTGCTGTCGGCGGAGTACATCCTGTGCCAGGACAACCCGAACGTGATCCTCTGCGAGCGCGGGATGCACCCCATTGACCGCACCTACACGCGCTACACGCTGGATGTTTCGGCGGTGCCGGTCGCCAGGCGCCTGAGCCATCTGCCGGTTTTCGTGGACCCCTCGCACGCGGCGGGCGACTGGAAGTACGTGAGCGCGCTTGCCCTCGCCGGCGTCGCCGCCGGCGCGGACGGGCTGATTGTGGAGGTGCATCCCGACCCCGCCCACGCCCGCTGCGACGGGCCTCAGGCTCTGAAGCCGGACGTGTTCCTGCGGCTGGCCGAAGATGTCAGGAGGGTTGCCGGGGCGGTTGGGCGCCCCCGATAGCCGTCGGTTCCCGAGACACCGGTGACAGGGCGTACACCCTCATTTCCGCCTCCGTGGCCGCACACCCGCCAGCCCGGCGAGACCCGCAGCAAGCGCGGCAAGCGACGACGGCTCGGGCACCAGCACCCACATCATCGCCTCGTTGCGCGGGTAGTGCGTCCCGTCCGGGAGGTAGTAGTTGTTGTTGTAGGCGTAGCCGACGACCCGGATGGTACCGAACTCGTCTACGTCAATGGCTCGAGCTTCGGACTTTGTGTAGTCGCTGCATAGGTAAGAGTGCAGGTCGAGGCAACTCTCTGCCATGCCGAACCAGACGAGCGCGTGGAAGTCCGAGGTGCTGCCCACAGGGACACCTACGCCCACCTGGATGCCTGCGTCCATGCCGTTGATCCCCGCTGTCCACACGAACGAAGGCGTTATATCAACGTAGCTTTCCGGTGTGCCTGCCCAGAGAGCCGCGTGCGCGGGACCGTCACGCTCGAACTGCACATAACCCCCCTGCCTGCCGTTCGAGATCGCCCTGGCAGCCGAGGCATACGCCCCCACAGGGTGAAGATCAACAGCGCTGTCAGCCGTGCCGTGCCAGAGGGCGGCGTGCACGGCCCCTCCCTGAGGCGTGAAGCCGCCCAC
>JAGVUD010000012.1 GCA_019136435.1 Armatimonadota bacterium
GAACTCGACCTGTATGACTTTCGACAGATCGAAGTGCGCGTCGCCGCTGTCCGGAGTCATATCCTCGGTCACGTCTATCCATTCGGGGTAGGTTGGATAGGGTTGCGGCCCGTAGGAGATTCCCAGGCTGCGCCCGGCCCAGTTCACGTCGCGCAGCGTGACAAAGATGGGCGCGTCGCCGTACGGGTTGGTGTTGCCGCCGCCCTGAAAGTAGCGGGCGGTATAGTGGATCTCGCAGCCGGGGCCAGACATGTCCACGTACGGCCCGTACCCCGCCTTCACGAAGTTCACAACCGGGCCTCCATACCAGCCGCCGCCCGGCAGGTTCTTGCGGCAGAAGCCAGTCTCGCCTTCGGTCGCGAACTCGGTGAACTCTGTGATGGCGTCCCCAAGCCCGATGTTGATCTGCTGATCCATCGGGATGTCCACCAGCACGTCCTCATGTGCAGCACCCTCGGTGATCACCAGGTCGCGGATTTCGATGAAGTCCTGCCCCGTCCCCTCCCAGTCAGTCCCATGGAACTTGACCTGCACGACTTTGGACAGATCGAAGTGCGCGTCGCCGCTGTCCGGTGCCATATCGTCGGTTACGTCAATCCATTCGGGGTAGATTGGATAGGGGTACGGGCCGTAGGAGACTCCCAGGCTGCGCTCGGCCCCGTTGACGTCGCGCAGTGTGACAAAGATGGGCGCGTCGCCGTACGGGTTTGTGTTGCCGCCACCCTGAAAGTAGCGGGCGGTATAGTGGATCTCGCAGCCAGGGCCAGACATGTCCACGTACGGCCCGTACCCCGCCTTCACGAGGTTCACAACCGGGCCGTCATACCAGCCGCCGCCTGTCAGGTTCTTGCGGCAGAAGCCAATCTCGCCTTCGGTCGCGAACTCGGTGAACTCTGTGATGGCGTCCCCAAGCCCGATGTTGATCTGCTGATCCATCGGGATTTCCACCAGCACTTCGTCCGGCCAAACCGGACATACGGCAACGGCCAGCAGAAAAACAGCCAGAACTCCCAGCTTCATATCACTCCTCCTTTGCCTTCACAGGACTGGCGGGACAGACGCTTGACACCTGTATTGTAGCACGCCACGCCGGTCTTTGCGGATGGAAATCCGCGTCACTGTTGTTGCCACCGGGTCGCAATGTGTGCCATAGTGCGGACATGTTGATCCGGCGGCACAGCACCATGCCCCTGACACTCGTCGTGATGGCGGCGGCGCTTGTGTTCGGCGTTCAGCCGGGCCTGCTGTCACGCAGCCTGACCACGGGCTTGCCCTGCGCGGACTGCGGCCCCATTCGCGCGGCCGCCTGTTGCGACGCCTGCTCGTCAGAGGCTCAGGCCTGCATGGACTGCTGCGAGACGTACGGGTTCGACGCGCGGCAAAGTGGCGGAACTCCGGCTCTCTCGGATGTGACTTCATTCGTGATCGGCGCCCACATTCCCGAAGCGCCGGGCGCCCGCCTGCACGCGGCCGGCCCGGACGCGCTGCCTCGTGCCTGCGAATCGCCGCCAGCATCCCCCCGCGCCCCGCCCCCTCCCGTCTGACTCTAGCACTCGATGCCGCTTCAAAGCGGCTCACACAGTCACAACCCGAATAGAGGAGTCGGACAATGACGAACCGTTTCGCTCCGCCGCGCAACCGGCGGGCATTCACACTGATCGAGCTTCTGGTCGTAATAGCAGTGATCGCCATTCTGGCGGCGATCCTTTTCCCGGTCTTTGCCAGCGCGCGCGAGCGGGCCAGGCAGAGCGCCTGTCTTTCGAACATGGGGCAGATCGCGCGATCGCTTCATATGTACACGGACGACCACAAGGGGCGCGTCCCCATCTGCGTGGACGATGCCACCGTGTCGGCCGAGTCGGACACGGGCTACTGGTGGGTGGTGCTGCATCCGTACACGCGCGATGACAGAGTGTTCACCTGCCCTTCCTGGCGTGGAGGAGAGCTGCCGCAGGGCCTGCTGGCAATCGAGCAGCCGCCGGACGCCTCTGTCCCGCACATGCGCGGCGGCGTCTCGGGGACATACGTCTGGAACGAGACGATGGACGGCGCTCCGGAGAGCAAGCTGTCGGGTACTGCGGCGGACGGGCTCAGCTACGGCCCGTCGAGCGTGATTGCGGTGGCTGAGGGCTTCAACGGCAGCCACATCTGGAAGCCGGAACACGTGACGCGGAAGCACCCTGAAGAGCGCCTGAGATATCATCACAACGGCGGGGCCAACCTGGCCTACGCGGACGGGCATGCCCGCTATATGAAGAAAGACGAAATGAAGCGGAGCTACTGGGCTCCGTGGGAGGCCTCGATCTGGCGTCCGTGAACAAGCGCAGGAGACAGGACGGGCGATGACGCCGCGTGAGAGGGTTCTGGCGGCGTTTGATCGTGACGGCGCGGCTGAGTTCGCGGCGGTGATCCCTTACGAAGGCATCTACTTCCGGGACCGCTGGCGCGACCTCAGCCCACGCCCCTGGTGGCATCAGTTCTCGGTGGACATCGAGCAGCAGCTTGGCTGGCGGCGCGACGCCGCGCGGGCAATCGGGCAGGCGTGGTTCGCCATCGGAACATCGTACAGCGCTGAAGACCGCGCGAACATAAGCATCGAGGAACGGCCAGACGGCGTCTATCTCCTCGACCGTCGCGGGCCTTCCGAGCGCAGGCTCGAGCCGCCGCGCGTCGCGGGGCTGCCGGACTCGCACGAAACGCTCTCCGTTCGCCCCGCCGACCCTCCGGCATCGCAAAGTGACGTGGAGCGCGCCATTCCGCTGGTTGACCCCGCCCGGCCCGAGCGGGTGGCGGCGGAGGGACGATGCGAGTTGGCGTCGCGGATGCTGGCGGACTTCGGCGCGGGTCTGTTTCCTCAATCGAGCGTCAGCTCTCCGCTCTGGCAGTGCTACGACATCTGGGGCTTCGAAGGGCTGATGATGGCGCTCGTCGAGCAGCGGGAACTCATCCGTTACGCCTGCGAGCGGCATCTCGCGAACACGCTGGTGGGGGTGCGCATCGCGAAAGCCGCCGGTGCGATGGGCATATGGATCGAGGAGTGCATGCTCGACATGATCTCGCCGGAGGACTACCGGGAACTGGTGCTGCCGGGCTTGCGGGCGATAACGGACGCCATCCGGGCCGAAGGGATGAAGAGCATCCATTACTTCTGCGGAAACCCCGCGCGGCACTGGGACTGCCTGCTCGATTCCGGGGCGGACGCGCTGTCGCTGGAGGAGGGCAAGAAGGGATTCGAGCTTGGAATCGAGGAGGTGGTGGAGCGCGTTTCCGGACGGATGACGGTGCTCGGCAACCTCGACGCCATCCGGGTGCTTCAGGACGGGACCGACAAGGAGCTGGAGCGCGAGGTCCGCCACCAGGTCTCGGCCGGGCGCGCGAACGGCAGCCGGTTCATCCTCAGCCTCGGCAGCCCCGTGACGCCGGGCACGCCGGTTTCGCGTGTGCGGAGGTTTTGCGAGATGGCGGAAGTGGCTTGTGGGGAGTTTGACTTCATGGCCGGGTCGTGGGTGTCCGACCCCGAAGTGGACAG
>JAGVUD010000525.1 GCA_019136435.1 Armatimonadota bacterium
CTGTCGGCTTGACGACTTGCTGATCGTCACAGCGAGCTGCCGGTTGGCGCTGCCTTCCGGCTGCCCAGCACACGGTTCGGTAGACAGCATCCGGAGGGGCGCCGGTTCCCCTCCGATGCCCTTGGAGGTGTATGATGAAGCAGTCAGATGGATTCAGGCGGGAAGTCCTGCCGATGCCCGATGTACAGCACGTGGGTCTGACGACCTACGACGCGAAGGACCCCGAGACGGCGTATCCGCCGATCCGGGATGTCCGTCCGCCGTCCGGCGCGCCCAACGTACTCATTGTCCTCATTGACGACGCGGGGTTCGGTTCGTCATCAGCGTTCGGAGGGCCCTGCCAGACGCCCACTTTTGAGAAGCTGGCGGCCGGCGGGCTGCGCTACAGCCGCTTCCACACCACGGCGCTCTGCTCCCCGACGCGGCAGGCGCTGCTCACGGGCCGCAACCACCACTCGGCCGGAATGGGCTGCATCACCGAACTGGCCACTTCGGCCCCGGGCTACTCGTCTATCCGCCCCAGGAGTTGCGCGCCTCTGGCTGAGATTCTGAAGCTCAACGGCTATTCGACGGCGCAGTTCGGCAAGTGCCACGAGGTCCCGGTCTGGCAGACCAGCCCGATGGGGCCCTTTGATTCGTGGCCGACCGGCGGCGGGGGCTTCGAGTACTTCTATGGATTCCTCGGCGGCGAGACCAACCAGTACGACCCCGCAATCTACGAGGGCACGGTTCCCATAGACCCGCCCGCGACCGCGGAGGAAGGCTATCACTTCACCGAGGACATGACCGACAGGGCAATCAACTGGGTGCGGCAGCAGAAAGCCCTGATGCCCGACAAGCCGTTCTTCATCTACTTCGCTCCGGGGGCGACGCACGCGCCGCACCACGTCGCAAAGGAATGGGCCGACAGGTACGCGGGCAAGTTCGACCAGGGATGGGACGCACTGCGCGAGCAGACGTTCGCCCGGCAGGCAGCCCTGGGAGTCATCCCGCCCGGCTGCGAGTTGACCCGGCGCCCGAAGGAGATTCCGGCATGGGAAGAGATGGACCCGGCGCTCAGAGCCGTGATGGCACGGGAGATGGAGGTCTACGCCGGCTTCATGGAACACACCGACCATCAGGTGGGACGCCTGATTGCCGCGCTGGAAGACCTGGAGGTGATGGATGACACGCTGATCTACGTCATCATCGGCGATAACGGCGCGTCGGCGGAAGGCGGGATTTCGGGAACTTTCAACGAGACCATCCACCTGAACGGTCTCGAACTCGAGACGCCCGAGTTCCTCGCCAGCCACATCGGCCACTTCGGCGGCCCTTCGGCATACAACCACTACGCGGTAGGCTGGGCCCACGCCATGGACACTCCATATCAGTGGACCAAGCAGGTCGCTTCCCACTGGGGCGGCACCCGGAACGGGACAATCGTGCACGGGCCGAACGGGACGAAGGCCCGCGGTGAAATCCGCAGCCAGTTCTGCCACGTCATAGACGTAGCTCCGACCGTGCTGGAGGTTGCCGGCCTGCCCGAGCCGACCATCGTCAACAGCGTTCAGCAGAAGCCGATGGAAGGGCTGAGCATGGCCTACACCTTCGAAGACGCAGGCGCTCCGGAACGGCACGAGACGCAGTACTTCGAGATGTTCTGCAACCGCGGGCTCTACCACAAGGGCTGGAGCGCCGTCACGCGTCACTTGAACCCGTTCATCGTTGAGGAGATGCCAGCGTTCGATGATGACGTCTGGGAGCTGTATGACGGCCGAACGGACTGGACACAGGCGCGCGACCTCTCGAAGGAGATGCCCGAGAAGCTGCACGAGATGCAGCGCCTCTGGCTCATCGAGGCGGTCAAGTACAACGTCCTGCCCCTCGATGACCGGAGGCCCGAACGCTTCAATCCCGACATGGCCGGCCGGCCGGTCCTTGTCAAGGGAGACTCTCAGCTCCTGTTTGGCGGGATGGGCCGGCTCACAGAGAACAGCGTCGTGGTCATGAAGAACAAGTCCTTCTCCATCACCGCCGAGATGGACGTGCCGGAGACTGGCGCCGAGGGTGTGATCCTTGCGCAGGGCGGCGCGTTCGGGGGCCTGAGCCTCTACGCCAGAGGCGGGGTGCTGAAGTTCGCTTACAGCTTCCTCGGGCTGCGGGTGTTCGCAGCCGAAGCAAGCCAGAAGATACCGGCCGGGCGCCATCAGGTGCGGATGGAGTTCGCCTATGACGGCGGCGGCCTGGCACAGGGCGGCAACGTCTCCCTCTACTACGACGGCCACAATGTCGGCGAGGGGCGCATCGAGCACACGGTGCCGATGATGTTCTCTTGCGATGAGACGACCGACGTGGGACGGGAAAGCGGCACTCCGGTGACGCCAGACTACGACCGCGCCTCAAGTGTCTTTACCGGCAAGATCCACTGGGTGCAGATAGACCTGGGCAAGGACGACCACGACCATCTGATCAGCCCGGAGGAGCGCTTCAAGGTGGCGATGGCTCGACAATGACGTCAGGCGGGTGGAGTGGATGAGCGAAGTGAAGGCTGAGGGATGGTCAATGGGCGCCAAACCTTCGCCCCGGGCTGAGTGTGACGGTGGGCCGGGGGCAGCTCGCGCTGCCCCACCCGCCTTCCACATTATGGCGAAGCCCACGGGCTCAGCCTGCAACCTCCGCTGCGACTACTGCTTCTTCCTGAAAAAGGAGAAGCTCTACCCGGAAAGCAGCTTCCGGATGTCCGCCGAAGTGCACGAATCGTACATCAGGCAGCTTCTGGAGGCTCACGCTGTTCCCGAGGTGACCATCGCCTGGCAAGGGGGCGAGCCGACCCTGATGGGGCTCGACTTCTACCGCAGGTCTGTCGAACTGCAGCGGCAGTACGCCAGACCGGGCATGCGCATCGAGAACACGTTCCAGACCAACGGCATCCTGCTCGACGAGGAGTGGTGCGCCTTCTTCCGGGAGAACGGCTTCCTGGTGGGCCTGAGCATGGATGGCCCGGCGGATATGCACGACCACTTCCGCAAAGACAGGGCGGGGCGCGGGACGTTCGAGCGGGTGCTGAAAGCCGCCCGGCTGCTACAGGAACAGAGGGTGGAGTTCAACATCCTCTGCACGGTGAACTCGTGGAACGGCAGCCATCCGCTGAGGGTCTACAGGTTCTTCCGGGACGACCTGGAGGCACACTACATTCAGTTCATACCCATCGTCGAGCGGGACAATGAGAGCGGTTTCCAGGAGGGCGAATCGGTCACCGTCCGGTCGGTGCGGCCGGAGCAGTGGGGCCGCTTCCTGATTGATATCTTCGACGAATGGGTGACGCGCGATGTCGGGCGCACGTTTGTGCTCAACTTCGACGGAGCGCTGGCGGGATGGCTGGGACGCGCGGGTACGGTCTGCATCTTCGGGCCAACCTGCGGTCTGGGAATGGCGCTGGAGCACAACGGAGACCTCTACTCCTGCGATCACTTCGTTGAGCCGCGATACTATCTCGGGATCATCCTCGAGACACCCCTCTCCGATCTCGTCGCATGCGAGC
>JAGVUD010000295.1 GCA_019136435.1 Armatimonadota bacterium
TGAAAGCAAGCCCCGCCGACCGCGCCGCCTCGCGAACAGCCGCCGCGTCCCGCGCTGAGTCCGGCTCGTGCGCCCTCAGCCACTCGTCCGGCGGAAGCGAGGCATACAGCCGCTTCACGCTGATGCCGTCCGGGTTCGAGAGTATCTCCGCCATCGCGTGGCAGTGGTCCGAGTGCGGATGAGTCAGAACCCAGGCCTCCACCTTGCCCCCGAGATTCTTCAGAAAACCCCGCAGATATGGCGCGTCGCCCTTCGTCCCGCCATCAATCACAATCACCGTGCCGCTCCCCGTCTGCAGCACGTACGACATCATCTGCGAGTGCGTCTGCTCCGGAAGCTGCCACAGCGTGAACCGGGCACTTGTGCCGCGCTCGGCGGCCGATGCGCGCGCGGCAGCCAGAAAAACGGCGGCGGCAATAATGACGGCTGACTTCACAAACATGCGAGACCTCTCCTGACCACCCCTCGTCCCTGTTCCGCGCCGCCGCCCCGGAAACCTGCGGCCCGGCCCTCGCGAAGCGCGCCCGGAGGAATATCTCGCGGTGGGTGTTGACAGTAAGTGCGCACTTACTTTATACTCCGTGTCTGGCGGCGCGGATGCGCCGCGGGAGGCGCCGATGGGTGATAATCTGAAAACAGAGGCAAGACAACTCGACCAGACAAGAGATCGCCTGCTGTCCGCGGCGGTGGATCTCCTTTGCAGAAAGGGCTACCGCGGGGCCACCACCCGCGAGATCGCCCAGGAAGCCGGGGTCACCGAGGTCACGCTCTACCGGCACTTCCGCTCGAAAGAGGAACTGTTCGTGGCCGCCGTCGGCGAGCAGGGACAGATCTTCCTCACCGTCGTCCCCCAACCCGCGGGCGACCTGGAGGCCGACCTGAACCGGCTGGCCGATGGCTTCGTGCAGCATCTGTCGTCGCTCCCCGCGCAGCTTACGCGCATCATCCCCGAACTCTCGCAGCAGGAGGACCTGCTCCAGGCGCTCAACGCCGTTACGCAGGCCTTTCGAGAGAAGGTGATGGCGCTGTTCCGCTACTATCAGGACGCGGGCGAGCTGCGCGACGACATGGACGAAGTGCTGTTCGCGGCGTTCACCGGCCCCCTTCACCTTCGGGTTCTGGGCGGAACGGCGGCGACGGAGTTCAGTTGCGGGCGCTTCGTTACTCTGTTCCTCGACGGCTGCCGGCCCGCAAAGCGCGGGGAGCCGCCGCAGGCGCCGTAGAATCAGCCCGGCTCCGCGCACAGGGCCGGCCTGCCGGACGGTCCGTCGGATAGCGCCGTCCCCGGAGTGTCTTCCCTGAGATTGGTGGGTCAGAAGCAGAACGTTTTGCCGTCCGCGCAGCGGCGTGAAGGCCTCATGCCTTCGCCCGTTGCCTGTCAGGCAGTGATCTCTGGAGGTCAACAATGCCCGGAACAATGAAAACAGCGGCTGCCCTTGCCGTGATCGGTCTCACGTGGCTGCCCGCATACTGTCAGGGTGACGCCGCGGTGTGCCCAAAGGATCCTGGTCCGCCGCTGGCGGCCGATGTGAAGCCTGTCGAGTCGCCCCCGGCCGCACTCCCCGCTCCGTCGCCGGACCTGGCAATACCGCCGAACGCCGACACCGTGAGCACCCCCGGCCCAATCGAGACCCGCACTGTGGAGGTGACGCCGGCGCCCGCGCCCGAGGCCCTCAAGCGGCCCATCACGCTGGACGAGGCGCTCGAGACGGCATTCCGGCACAACCCGGACATCAGGGCCGCGCTGGCAGGTGTCCAAAAAGGGCGGGGGCGTCTGAGAGAGGCGCGCGCCCGCTTCAACCCCACCTTCAACGCGGGTGTCTCCTCGGTGCTTCAGGGCCCAAAGACGTCGCTGTCGTTCGGCGAGGGAGATATCGAACTGGTGCCCGGAACCGACACCACCGCCACCCTCAGCTTCCTGCTTCCGCTCGACATCTCGAAGAGACTGGGGCACGGGAAGGACCTCGCGAAGTACTCGCTCCAGATGGATTACCTCTCGATGGTGGGCGTCTCGGAGGGCGTTATTCTGAGCGTCAAGAGCGCCTGGTACAACCTTCTGCGCGCCTGCGGCCAGCGGTCGGTTGCGCAGGCGGCGGTGGACGTTTCCTCGAAGCGGCTCGAAAACACGCGCTCGCGGCGCAAGGCCGGAACGGTGGCGCAGTTCGATGTTACGGCGGCCGAGACTGAGCTGGCAAACCTCAGGCAGCAGCTCATATCCGCCGAAAGCCGGGTGCTTGTGGCGCAGTCGCAGCTCAACTCGGCGATGGGCGTTGACGTCAGCTACCCCACGCAGGTTGTTGCCGCCGCGCCAGCCGTTGATGTGCGCGATGTCGAGATTCAGCAGGCCGTCCAGCGGGCGTACGCCCGGAGGCCGGAGGTCAAAACGGCGCAGCTTGCCGTCACCGCCGGGCAGGCGTCCGCCAAACTCGAGCGCACGGCGCTGCGTCCCTCGCTCAATGTCGTGGGATCCGGGCTGTACGATCCCGAGCCGGCGGGACTCTCCGGCAACAGGTTCACCTGGCAGGCGGGGCTCTCGCTCAGCCTGCCCGTATGGGACGGCGGGGTGACCCGCGCGCGGGTTGACCAGGCGCGGGCCGATGCCGCGTCCGCCCGCGAGGTGCTGGAGCGCGTGAAGCTGGGGGTGGCCCGTGAGGTGCGGGTGGCCGCGCTCAACCTCGAGGAAGCGGCGCTCCGCACCGAAAGCACCGCTCAGACGGTGGCTCTGGCCGAGGAGGCGCTGCGGCTCGCTAACGTCCGCTACGAGGCGGGAATCGCGGTGGCCGTGGAGGTCACCAACGCCGAGTCGCAACTGACGCAGGCCAGGTTCAACCAGGTCAACGCCGCTTACGATTACGCGATCGCTCTGGCGCAGCTCCAGCGCGCCGCGTCGGATCAGCCCGAGATCGTGAAACTTCAGCTCCTTGCGGCCGGCGATGCCGCCGTGGCGAGCGAAACGGAGGACAAGAATTGAGAAGGAACTTCATCGTCGCACTGCTCGTGGCCGCGCTTGTGGGCGGCCTGTGGATGGCCTCCTCGGCGCACAAGCCGCGCAAGCCGTCGCCGAACACTGAGGAGATCTGGGCCGAAGGGGGCGTGCCGGTCGAGGTGACGACGCTCGGCCGCGGCGACATGAGCACGTCTGTCGAGATCACGGGTGACATCAACGCGCTCAAGGACGCGACTCTCTCCTCCAAGATCGCCGGCCGGGTAACGGCCGTGTATGCGCGGGAGGGGGAGCAGGTCTCGGCCGGACAGGTGTTGATCGCGCTGGATCAGGACGACGCCCAGGCGAACCTGCAGAGCGCGCAGGCCGCCCTGGCGTCGGCTGCGGCCAGGCTGTCGCAGGCGCGCACCAACGCGAAGGTAACCAGGATTCAAACCGACAGCGCCATCGAACAGGCGCAGTCCGCGCTGACGGCGGCCAACTCCCGGCTCGCGGTGGTCAAACAGCCCGCAAGGAGCCAGGAGCGGATGGTGGCCGAGAACCGCGTGGCGGCCGCGAAGGCCAACCTGGAGAACGCC
>JAGVUD010000474.1 GCA_019136435.1 Armatimonadota bacterium
GAGGATGCCTTTCTGCTGGCCTTCACGACGAAGGGCATCGCTACCGGTATGTCGGCCGCGGCTGGCGCGATCGAGGACATGGACCTCGATGAGGCATTTGATACCGCGGAAGCCATGCTGCAACGTTTTGCCACAGGCGACATTTCCGGTGCGATTGTCAACAGTGCCCTCAGTGCTGTCGAACTGAGTGTTGATGGTGCCATGAGCATCGGGTCGACCGGCCTCAATTTGATGTCTCAGCTAATCGAGAAGAGCGGTGACGACCTCTTTCAGGGGGTCCTGGCAGGCGGCATGCTCTACTACCATGGCATGGCTCTGGCCGGCGACTCCCTGGCCGTGGACGATGAGCACCGTCGTTCCGCCGCTATGTCCCGAACCCCTGTCGAGTGCATGACGCGTGTGGCGGAGTACGCCGGACTGGTCGTCCTTGACTACGTCCGCAGACGCCGTAAGCTACTGCGTGAAAAGAAGCGCAAGGCGCTCGAACGCATCCCGTGCGTTAGGGGGGTAATGAAGGCAGCCAGCGCCGCTGGCGATGCAACGCGCAAGACCGCCTCAATCGTGGTGGACACGGGGATCAAGGTCAAGCGGGGTGCCGAGGCGGTGACAGAAGCTGCGGCGCACGCCCGCGCGAAGGTCACTTCCACCGCCAGCGCGGCAGCCGCGGGTGTCCAGCAGAAGGCGGCACAAGTTTCCGGTGGACTGCTGCGGACAGGAAAGTCTGTGATGAAGTCTGTGTTTGGGCGCATGGTGCCTAAGTTCTGATGATGACCGGAACGGGTGTTCGCCATGGGAGGAAACGAGCCGGGCGTCCGGCGCGGAGGGGACCGATCAAACCGCTGGGAGCATGGCTGATCACTCGGGAGCGCTGACATCCTGAAGCCACTCGCGGGTGGCGGGTCCTGGGAGCAGCCAGCATCAGTAGGAACGCCATGGCACAGACTGCGAAGGTGGTCGGAATTCGTTTTCCCACGGGCGCCCGGATGGACCTGCAGGGGCTCGACGGTGGCGTCGGCGCGGTACGGGTCGGCCGCATGCGGGTGACGTTACCGCCGCGTCTGGTGGGACTCGGGGTGCGGATCGTCCCTGAGGGCCTCTTCCTGCGCACCGCCGCCGATCAGCTTGCCGGCCCCGACCTGAAAGGGCTCTTCGCCACGGCCTACCGCGGCATCGGCCGCGCCCGCGAGTTCAAGGGCGTGTCCTCGGCCCTGCCATTCTGCCTCTCCGGCGGGACCAAGGACAGCGGCCACGCATTCGTCTACAGGCCGGAGGCAGTGCGTCCCGGCATGCCGACGGTCGTCTGCCTGCATGGCTACGGCGGCAACTTCCTGTTCTACCCGTGGAGCCTGATGACCGAGCTGCGTGACTGCCTGCTCGTCTTTCCGTCGTGGGGCGTGACCTACCGCAATGACCCAGGCGAGGTCGAGGCGGTCTACGACGCCATGCACGACTGCCTGAGCCACATTCGCGACCACCTCGACATCACTCCGACGATGCCGCCGTGGCTTCTGGCGGTCTCGGCCGGCGGCCAGATCGGCCGGGCGCTGGTCTCCAGACATCCCTCGTCCTACGCCGGCTACATCTCGCTCTCGACCAGTCTGAACGACATCCGAGTCCCCGCCGGGTACCGCGTGCTGTCGCTCCATGGATCGGAAGACCCTGGCTTCCCGTGTGAGGCCGAGGTGGCGCGTTGCCAGACGCTCCGCGGCCAGGGCGTGCAGGCCGAATGCAGGGTCTGGAAGGGCGCAGGCCACTGGCTCCTGATCTCCCACCGCCACGAGATCGGCCAGACCATCCGCGCCTTCGCCGGCTTCGATGCACGGCCGCCGTCCTGAACTGGGCGCAGAGCCTGGCCACCCCACGTGGATTGGGCATCTTGAGATGCCCGTGTGGTGCCTTTCTGGCATGGAGCCGGCCAGGGGCCCGAGCGAGGAGGTCGCAAGATGGAGGACACCTGCCATGGCTGACGCACAAGAACTGCCGACAGGCGGAACCGCCGCCGGGACGCCGCCGGGCAACGTTGACGCGCCTGGTTCGGGTTCAGCCAGTCAGACAGCTTTGCAGAAGCGGGTTCTCTACGGGACGATCATTATTGTTATCGTGATGATCGTTGGCGGGAGCTGCTCTTTCCGGTCCTTGGAGGCAACCGTGCGTGGTGAGTCTCAGAGGGGCAGCGCCGCAGTCGATGCCGCAAGGGACAAGCTCTCCAGTGCTGTGGAGGCCTGCGGGATCAGGAATACTGATGCGCTCACCCGGGTGGCCAGTGAGCTGCAGACCGCGATTGCGGGGGCGCATCAAGGGATCATCAGAGCGGCAGTCGCCCAGGCTGAGGAGACCAAAAGCGCTGTTGACAGTGTACGGGTTGACATCCTCAAGTGCCTGGCCAAGGACGCTGCTCCTGCTGGGAACTCCGTTGCCGTTGGGTCAAGGCAGGCCGCTGCTGGCCAGCGTGCCCTTGAGTTGGGGAGCAAAGCGCTCGCATCGGGTCAGACGGATGTGGCGATGTTGTACTTCATCAACGGGCTGAATCACGATCCAAGTCGCATGGAGCTGGTTCAAAGGCTCGCTGATGCGGCACTTCAGGGTGGCAGCGTCGAACTTGCGGACCGAGCCGTCGGTGTCCTCGAACTGGCAACCATGCAGGTGGCTCCTGACGACATGTCCGCCGTTCTTGGTCGGATTGCCGAGATTCGGGCCAAGATTGCTCCCCCGCCGGTTCCTAAGCTCTCACCGGACGAGGCGGTCAAGCGCGTTGAGGAGCTGTCGCAGGCCTACGCCCCAGAGAGGACATGGAACGAGTCAGAGAGGATTGCCGAGGGACTTTCCGCGCTCGACCAACTCGAGGAGACCATCGAGGTGTCACGCGCCGATATCGACGATCCTGGCTATTCAGCGGTGATCGCCAGGTGTGATGCGCTGGGCGATGCCCTACGGCGAATACAAGCCGCACAGCCCTTGTACCAGCACGTCATCTCATGTGTTGCTCTACTGCGCGCCACCGCCGCGGAGGACAGCCCCGACGTGGCTAGGTTCGCCTCGGTGAGCGCTTCTGCCCAGAGCGTGCTCTCACAAATGTGGGGTGGCTGGGATGGCCTGCCCAAGGGCATGCAGGCCGCTCTCGGCGCCTGCCCGGACCAGATACGTCGGGCCGAAGCGAGCATGCAGGAGAAGCTGTCGGCAGCTCCGAACAGGCGCGCCACTGCCATCATTGAGGGAGCGTTGGCAAACAGGAGCGGAAGCCGTACTGATCAGATCAGAAGGATTTCTGGTGCTGTGGAGAGCGCTGCTCGAGAAGCGGAGTCCATCGTGACCAGCGGCCTCAAGTTCAAGCTACTCGACCTGATCAAGAAAGCACGCGAAAGACAGGCGGACCTCGATATCGAGCGCAGAGCTGCCTATCAGGAGTGGGCATTGGAGCGCCTCAACGGATTCATGGCTGACTGGAATAGCAGGAAGAGCGTGAGCGATGAGGAAGCCAAGGGATTCTTCTCCAAGCGCGAGATCGAGAAGATCGACGAGAC
>JAGVUD010000096.1 GCA_019136435.1 Armatimonadota bacterium
TCAGCTTCGCCGGTGTGGCATCGGCGGGTATATCGAAGAGGGCGAGCTTTTTGTTAGAAGAAGGCATGGGCGCTGAGAGGATTATACCGGCCCGAAAGAGCAAAAGGCAAAGAGGCGCGGCAGCGCGAACTACCCTGTGCAGGCGTCCGCCAACAGCGCGGCGCGAACAACGGATATGGAGTCCTGAATGGCCAACGAACTGTTTGATATCACCGGATCCGACGCTCCGGAAAACGCTCTCTGGGTGGACAGCCTGGATCTGAAGAACACGCTTCAGCAATGGGGCTGGGCGCACGGACTGCAGTCGGTGGAAGGCAAGCCGATGACGATGGCGGGCACGGTGTATGCCCGCGGAATCGGCACGCACGCGGCAAGCGAACTGCTGGTGCGCCTGAAGGGCGGCGCGGCGCGGTTCGTGGCGGATGTCGGCATTGACGACGAGACCAACGGCCGGGGCGCGGTTGTCTTTCAGGTGTGGGTGGACGACGAGAAGAAGGCGGACTCCGGCCCGATTCGCGCCCGCGAGAAGCCACGCCGCATTGACGTGGACCTGTCCGGGGCGCAGGAGATGACGCTGACCGTGCTGGGCGCTGAGGCATCCAACGACCTGTGCCACGCCGACTGGGGCGGGGCTCTTCTGCTGCTGAGCGACCCCTCCATTCAGCCCGAGACCGCCATCTTCCCCGACGAGCCCGCGCCCGAGATCGCCTCCGGCGACGGGCCGGAGCCCGCCATCCACGGCCCGCGCGTCACGGGGGCGACTCCGGGACATGATTTCCTGTTCCTTATTCCGGCGACCGGCGACGGTCCGCTGACGTTCTCGGCCCAAGGGCTGCCGGCGGGCCTGTCACTCGATGCGAACACGGGCATCATCTCGGGCGGCATCGAGCAGGCCGGGGAGTACTTTGCGGAAGTATCGGTGGAAGGGCCGCGCGGCCGCGCGTCGCGGCAGCTCACGATTATCGCCGGGCAGCGCAAGCTCGCGCGAACGCCACCGCTCGGGTGGAACTCGTGGAATGTGTGGGCAAGCTCGATTGACGACGCGAAGGTCCGCTCCGCCGCCGACGCCATGGTCTCGAGCGGACTGGCCGCCAAGGGGTACCAGTTCGTCAACATTGACGACTGCTGGGAAGCCGGGCGCGCGCCGGACGGTGAGATTCTGCCCAACGAGAAGTTCCCGGACATGAAGGCGCTCTCCGGCTACGTGCACTCACTGGGACTCAGGCTCGGCATCTACTCGTCGCCCGGACCGCTCACCTGCGGCGGGCACACGGGCAGCTATCAGCACGAGCATCAGGACGCGAAGACGTGGGCGATGTGGGGCATTGACTACGTGAAGCACGACTGGTGCTCGTACGGCCAGATCGCCAAAGACGGCAGCCGCGAAGAGCTGATGAAGCCGTACATCATCATGCGCGACGCGCTGGACAAATGCGGCCGCGACATCACCTACAGCCTCTGCCAGTACGGCATGGGCAGCGTCTGGGAGTGGGGGGCGCAGGTGGGCGCGAACTGCTGGCGCACCACCGGAGACATCACCGACACATGGCACAGCATGGAGGAGATCGGCTTCAGCCAGGACGGGCACGAGAAGTTCGCCGGACCCGGGCACTGGAACGACCCGGACATGATGGTGGTCGGCAACCTGGGCTGGGGCCCGAACCTGCACCCGACGCGCCTGACGAAGAACGAGCAGATCACGCACATGACGCTCTGGACGCTCATCTGCTCGCCGATTCTGCTGGGGTGCGACCTCGCCGATATGGACCAGTTCACCGTGGACCTGTTGACGAACACCGAGGTGCTCGACGTGCATCAGGACCCGCTCGGCAGACCGGCCGGGCGCGTGTGGAAGCAGGATGCGATCGAGGTGTGGGCGCGTCCGCTCTGGGACGGGACAATCGCCGCCGGCCTCTTCAACCGGGGGCGCAGAGGGACAGAGGTCCCGGCCCTCTGGGATGCGCTTGGCCTTGAGGGCCCACAGCCCGTCCGGGACCTCTGGTTGCGGCGGGACCTCGGCGAACACACGGACGCCTTCCGCGCGCATGTTCCGAGGCACGGCGCGGTCTTCGTGAGGGTCGGCCACCCAATGTAACGACACTCCGGCGCCTGCGCCGGAGATGGGGAAATGCGCCGGACACTACGGGTGATCCATGGCCGGCAGTTGGTTTTCGGCATTCGTCACAGGTTGACACGGTGTGACCGTGTGCTATCATTAGGGCGCAGTTGTTCGCACGCTTGTTGCGCGTGAGTCGGCTTCACAGGCGGCGAGGCTGCTTCGGCAGGTGTCTTCGTATTGCTCCTGGCACTACCAGAGCACACGAGAGGAGGAGGGGCATGCGTGGGTGGAGCGCTCTTGGTGTGGGATTGCTGCTGCTTGTGTCTGCGGTCGACGGTGCGTCGGCACAGGCGAACGTCGAGGATTTTGAAACAGGCTTCATGACGGGCGAGTACGCCCGCTGGCCATGGAAAACGGGCGGAAATGCTCCCTGGGACTGTACGGCCGCGGACAAGCACGGCGGGCTTTACGCAGCACAGAGCGGTGCGATAGGCCATGGCCAGACGTCCTCATTCGAGATTCGCTACTTCGTCAACGCACCGTCCACCATCAGCTTCTGGTACAAGACAAGCACCGAGGCCGGCAAGGACTTCTTCAAGTTCAGCGTGGATGGCACCGCCAGGGTCACCGAATCGGGCGAGAAGGACTGGGTTCAGGTCAGCATTGCCGTCTCGGGCGGCGTGCATACCTTCAAGTGGGAATACACGCGCGATGCCTCCGGCGGGGCCGGACTGGACGCAGTCTGGGTGGACGACATCGTGCTCCCCATGACCAACGGCATCACCGTGCTCTCGCCGACCGCTGGGGAAGTTTGGTATAGCGGAGATACGCACGCGATTCGATGGGTGAGCCTGGGATCTCTTGCGACGACCGTCAGGATCGAGTGCTCTGGTGACAACAAGGCAACCTGGCAGACAGTCGCGACGGCGGTACCCAACCACGAGGGGCCAGACAACACCTATCTTTGGAGTTTCGGGGAAAGTGACCTCGTGCCGATGTCACCCAACTGCTTTGTGCGGGTGGTGACAGAAGAGGCGTCGCCAAAGACCGGCGTCTCAGCCGAAGCCATGTACCTTTGGACTATTCACGACGACCTGGAGACGGGCAGCCTGAATCAGTGGCCGTGGCGGAACCACGCATGGGGGCCGTGGTCGGTTCAGAACGGGGGTGCTATCCACGGTGACTACTGTCTTTATGGTTCCGGCGACACCACCCGATGGCTGAAACTCAAGCTTGAAGTCAAGCAGCGTGGATACGTTGGTTTCTTCTACAGGACGAGCGGCAGCACGGACGTGTTCAGCTTCAAGATCAACGGCGTCACGCAGTTCACGAAGAACATCACCACGCCCTGGTCGCCGTACACGAAGGCGCTGGACCCGGGGGTGTATGAGCTCTCCTGGGAGGCAACCGACAACTGCTGCGCCGCATTGAGCATCTACCTCGACGCTTTCCACTTC
>JAGVUD010000457.1 GCA_019136435.1 Armatimonadota bacterium
CTTGCTCAACACGCTCATCTTCACGAAGGCGCGCGGGGCTTACAACTGGTATTTCCACCCGTACATCCTGACCGTCATTCTGGACTTCGTGATGATCGGAAGCTGGGTGCTGGGGGACGAGTGGCTGAGGGACCGCCGCATGCGTCCCGTGCGCGTAACCGCTATCGTGCTCGCGTTGCTGCTGCTGGTTGTGCCCGCCCGCAGGCTCTACCGCGGCATCACCGGACAGCTCCCGGCGAAGTGGCGCACATACTGCTACGACGCGGCTCTGTGGGCGCGCTCCAGTACTCCGCCGGACACGGTCTTTGCCATGAACGACGCGGGAGTTTTCGGCTACTTCTCCGATCGGAGGGTCGTCAACCTGGACGGGCTGGTCAACTCACTCGAGTACCAGCGCTACGGGGCCGAGGGGCGGCTGGACGATTTTCTGAAGAAATGCGGGGCGCGATACCTGGTGCAGGCGAACTTCTCGCCCGAGCAGGAGACTGTCTACAAGAAAGACGGCGAGATACACTTCACGATCATGTGCGCGCTGCACGATCGCCCCGCGGGGCTCGTCAGGCTGAGCAGCGACCGGCAGGTGTTCCAGTCCGAGCAGTACGACCAGTGGGGATGGGTGGGCGACAAGCCCCAGCTTATACCCTCGAGGGTGCGCGTGTGGGAACTCGATCTTCCGGAGTGACCGCCGCATCCGAGCGCGGGAACAGGCTGTTCCGTTTCCTCGACATCTGGGCGGGAACGCCGCTCGGCGCCGTGTGCGGCATCACCCGAAGGCGCAGAGCGGGGCCTCCGCCGGCAATCAAGCGAATCGGCCTGCTGAGAACCGCCGCGATCGGCGACACGGTGCTGCTCTCCGGGCCTGTCGCCGACCTGCGTCAGAGCTTCCCCGAGAGCAGCATCACGCTCTTCTGCGGCGGAAGCAACTTAGAGGTGGCGCGGCTGGTGCCCGGGCTCGACGATGTCGTCCGGCTTCCCATCGCCCGCCCATGGAAGGCGATGGGCATCGTCCGCCGCGCGGGCGCGTTCGATGCCTGGATAGACTTCGGCCAGTGGCCGCGCTACGACGCCCTCATCTCGCACTGCGCCCGCGCCGCCTTCAAGGTGGGCTTCCGCACACCGGGGCAGCGCCGTCATTACGTCTTCGACCGCTGTGCGGCACACACGACGGACCGGCACGAGATCGAGAACTTCCGGGCCCTCACGGCGATGCTTGGCGCGAGCGGCAGCAGCCTGCCGCGCCTTGCCGTTCCCGAAGGGGAGCTGCCGCTGTCGCCGGGAAGCGTCGTGTTCCACATGTTCCCCGGCGGGTCGCGCGCCGCGGTCAAGGCGTGGCCGGCCGAGCGCTGGGTGGAACTTGGCTCCCGCGTTGCAGGGGATGGGCGCCGGATTGTCTTGACGGGCTCCGTGCGTGACAGGCCAGGCGCCGAAGCTGTGGCGGCCCAGATGCCGCATGGCGCCGCGACGGTTGCGGCGGGCGAACTCGACATTGCCGCCACTGCGCGTCTTCTAACAGGCTGCGCCGCCGTGGTGAGTGTGGATACGGGCATCATGCATATGGCTTCCGCGCTCGGGTGCAGGCTCGTTGCACTCCACGGCCCCACTTCCGCAAAGCGTTGGGGTCCCCTCAACCCCACTTCGACGGCAGTCCAGAGCGCCTACAGCCGGGAACCGTGGATCCAGCTCGGATTCGAGGGGCCGCGCGCGGGAGATGCCTGCATGCGGTGCATAACGGTGGATCAGGTCCACGATGCTCTCGATCGCGTCCTGTCCGCCTGACGCGGCGGAGCACCGCGGGTCTGGCAATCCGGCGCGCAATTCCCGAATTTCATGCCACGGCGCACTAGACCTTTGCCCGTTCAAGGGCGTATGATTTCATTCGCGGACCGGCCTGCGCCGGAGCAGTATTCCGCAGTCTGGCCCTCGCGCAGAACAACGCGGCCTTAGTCCGCGAATCGCGAGCACAGGAGGTGGCGAAACACCGCTATGAAAAATAAGAGCTTATGGGTTCTTGCCGCGCTGATCGTGGCGCTGCCGCTGATCTCGCTCGGCGCCGCGCCGGGACCGTCGGACAGCGGCGGCGATGCGAAACCGGCCGCTGAGGCCGAGGCCGATGCGAACGTCGGATCGGATATCTGCCGCGCCTGCCACGCCGACAAAGCCCAGACCTACGCGATCTCGACTCACGGAATCAAAGAGCACCCCTACACCCCCGCGTCCAAAGATGGATGCGAGACCTGTCACGGCCCCGGCAAGCGGCATGTGGAGTCCGGTGGCGGCAAGGGTGTGGGCATCGTTCCGTTGTCGCTGGAAGCGCCCACGCCCGCGGCCACCAAGAACGCCGTGTGCATGAGCTGCCATGTCAGGGGCAAGGTCGCGCTGTGGCAGGGCAGCGCGCATCAGCGCCGGGGGCTTACCTGCTCCACCTGCCACAATGTGCACTCCGGCCTTGCCAAGAACCTCTCCGCGCCCAGTCAGGGCGAGCTCTGCGCCCGATGCCACAAGGACATCCAGGCTCAGCTTCAGCGCCCGTCGCACCATCCCATCCGTGAGGGCAAGGTCAGGTGCTCCGACTGCCACAACCCGCACGGCAGCATCGCCCGGCGCCTGGTTTCAGCCAGCAGCGTGAACGAGAAGTGCTACGAGTGCCACGCCGACAAGCGCGGGCCGCAGCTCTACGAGCACGCGCCGGTCACCGAGAAGTGCACGACCTGCCACACGCCGCACGGATCGTCGCATCAGAGGCTGCTGACGCAGAAGGTACCCTTCCTCTGCCAGAGATGTCACTCGAACGCAAGGCATCCCGGCACTCTGTATGCGCTCGGTTCGGCCGGAACGGTTTACACCAACAACCCGCCGTCGCAGCGAGGCATCTACCGTGCCTGCCTCAACTGCCATTCGCAGGTGCACGGCAGCAACCACCCGGGCGGCAAGGGCCTGGTGAGGTAAGGGAGGCTCACGGCAATGAGACACATTCACTGTTTGGCGGCTCTCTCGCTCCTGCTCCTGGCGGCGCAATCGGCGCGCGGAGCCGACACGCCCGGCGTTTTTGCGGGCAGCGTTGACGTGGGCCTGCGAACCTTCAGCAGCAGGGACTCCTCGGCGAAGTTCCAGGAGTACCGCGACATGACCGGCGGCCTCATCGCGGGCTTCGACGCCGGGTACCGCAAGGGCCGGGGCTACTTCTCGATGGAGGCGGACAACATCGGCCAGGACGATCAGTTCCTCAGCATCACGGGCGGAAACTACGGCCGGTTCAAGGTGGAGTTCGAGTACAACCAGATTCGGCACCGCTTCGCGCTCGATACGCCCTCCATCTGGGGCGGTTTCGGAAGCAGCCGTCTGACACTCCCGGATGCCCTTCAATCGCAGGGGCAGTCCGCTCCCTCATCGCCCGCTTCGGCGCGCGAAGCGGCTGTGCAGTCTGTCATGGAACAGTACCTGGACAACGCCGATCTCGAGGACTGGGAGCTCAAGCGCAAGCGCGTTCAGGCGGCTGTCGAGGTGCAGCAA
>JAGVUD010000111.1 GCA_019136435.1 Armatimonadota bacterium
AGGCGTGCGGGATTCAGGTCCGCTCGCCAGAGATGCCGAAGGCGGGGCAGCGCCTGCTTGTCCGGGGAATGCTCTTTTCCGACGGCAGCAACGAGTTGTTTCTCGACGCTTCTGAGTGGACCGCTGACGGCACGGGAGCTGTGGAGCCGGTCTTCATGCGCGCATCTCAGCTTGGCGGAGCGGCCGCTGGAACGCAGGTGGGAGTGGAAGGCGGCCACGGCGCGAACAACACCGGACTGCTCGTGAAGATGTGGGGGACGGTGCTCGAGAAGACCGTCAACTGCGAGCAGATCACTCTGTCGGACGCGAGCGGGAACGGGCCGGCCCTGCAGGTGAACCTGATGGGGCTCAGTCCGGGACGCAGGCTCAACACGTCCGTCGGCGAGCGAATCCTGTTTACCGGCATCTCAAGCCTCTACATCGACAATGAGGACAGGGTCCGCCCGATGCTGCGCTGCCGCGGCCTGGAGGACTACGAGAGCTACTTCACCGAAGATACCGCGCCGCCGGTGATCAAAGTCGCCGTCGTGAACTGTGACCCGCACTGTCCGTCGTACGGAAACAAACGAACGCACGAGCACTTCAATTGGAATGACCCGCACCAGCTTGCGCAGGACTACATCGCCGACATGCGCCATTCGAGCGGCGGATGGTGCCAGTACGAGATCGTCTCGTGGTACGACGCGGAGTATTACCCGAAGTACAACGACGGCTTCCAGTACACGCCGGATGGGTACGTGGCGGCCTGGACGAGCCAGAACCTGTACGAGGGCAGCACGGACCATGCCTTGCTGATGTCGGATATGGATTACGAACACAATCAGCCCGTGAGCATCAGCGGCCGCGTGGCGTCGGGCGAGATTGACGAAGTGTGGCTATTCGCGCCGCCGTCCTCATACGGCGGATGGGAGGCGAGCATGGTCGGGCCGCATCCGTTCTTCGTGAACGGCGGGATGTACACCTGGCCGGCGTCACTCCGGAACTTCGTCATCATGGGGTTCAGCTTCGAGCGGGGGGTGGACTGCATGCTCGAGGACTTCGTGCACCGCGCCGAGTGCACCATGTCACAGGTGTACGGGCCGCCCGACTGGTGGTTCCCGACGTATCCGGCAACAACCAACTGGGACCGTTTCCGGATGATCGAACTGAGAGGTCCGGGCGAGTCGGCGGTGGGGATGTGCCACTATTCGCCGAACAGCACCACCGACTACGACTGGGGGAACATGACGCCGGTGTGGAGCATGTGCGACGACTGGCTGACGAACTGGCCCAACCTGCAGGGCGCCAGCACGAAGCGCATTGTGGACGCGACCGAGTGGGGCAGCGGCGACCAGAGGCAGCATCACATCTGGTGGCTCGAGCGTATTCCGCGCGCGCCGGGCGTCAACGCCGACGGAGTCCAGAACAACTGGTGGCGCTACTACCTGACGCACTGGCTGTACCCGGAGACGGACTGACGCACCCGGGATCGGGCCGCGCGTGAGGCGACCGGCGCCGATTGGGTTTTCGGTTCTAGCAGGTAACGACGAGAGCGGGCCCGGAATGACGCGCGTCGCCGCGCGCTCACGTTGAAGGGGCTTACCGCTGCATGCTATAATTGTTCTTCTTCAACATTACGGAGCGCTTTCACCAGTGAAAAGAACATACCAACCCAAAGTCCGGCGGCGCATGCGCGTGCACGGTTTTCTCAAGAGGATGTCCACCAAAGCAGGCATCAACGTCATCAAGCGGCGCAGGCTGAGAGGCCGGAAGAGGCTGACGGCCTGACACGTCTCGCCCCTCGGGGCGGAACCATGCGATGCTGCCCCGCAAGCACAGGCTGACCGAATCCCGTGACTTCCGGAGGCTGCAGTCGCGCGGGAAGCGGCGGGCGGGCCGGTATGTCGCGCTTCGCGCGCTGGCGATGGGGGATTGTCCGAGCAGGTTCGGCGTCTCGGTGTCCGAGCGCGTCGGCAAGGCGGTTGTGCGCAACCGCGTGAAGCGTCGTCTCAGAGAGGCTGTAAGGCTGGTGCTGCCGGAGGCCGCCCACGGTTGGGACTTCGTCCTGAACGCCAGGCAAGGCGCCGCATCCGCGAGCTTCGAGGAGCTGGCGGACGAAGTGAAGGGAGGGATAGAAAGCTTCGTCAGAGCAGGTGGAACGCGAAACGGCGCGTAGAAAAGAGCCGCGCAGGGACCGCAGCCAGGCGGCTGGCGGTATGGGGGCGCGCGCGGCGGTCTGGCTGATCAGGTCGATTTATCAGAAGCTCTCGTCGCTGGGGCCACCCGTGTGCCGGTTCCAGCCAAGCTGTTCGGAGTATACAGCGCAGGCGATTGAGCGATACGGTCTGATCCGGGGAAGCCGGATGGGCATCAGGCGCCTTCTGAAATGCCACCCGTTTCATCCCGGTGGCTACGACCCCGTGGAATAGACACAGGCAGTTCCGGCCGGGAAGCGCGCGGGCCCGGGCGCCGGGACAGCCGGCACAACTCATCAAGGAGTTCAGCTTTTGTACAACAGACGCACCCGTCTTGCAGGTGCATTGCTTGCGGCGTTCACGGTGGCGCTGGCGGCAGGGGCTCTTGCCCAGGACAAAGATCTTGACGGCGAGTTCGCCAGGATCGAACAGACAATCAGCAAGTTCGAGAACAAGCCTCCAAAGGAGCGGCAGAAGGCTTACAGGCAAGCCACAAAAGACCTGGAGCAGATCCGCCGGGACGACCCGGCAGGGGAAACGGCTCATCGCGCCCTGCTGCTGCGCGCGCGCATCGAGCAGAGGCAGGACAAAGAGCCCGCCGGCAACTCCAAATACACCGCCGCCAAGACCTACCGCAAGCTGATAGCGACGGCCGGCCCGGGCGCCCTTGACGGGACGCCCGTGAAGGGCTGGCCCGACAGGTACGTCCGCGAGGCGTACACCGACTATCAGGACCTGTCGCGGCGCGTGGACGCCGTGAACAGCAAGACGAGGGACTACCGGCTGGTTGACTTCCTGGTGAAGATGACCGGCTCCCACAGAAGCTACAGCTACTGGCTGGCGATTGTGATACTGACGCTTCTGGTGAAGGTGATCACGACGCCTCTGTCTCACATGCAGTTCGAGTCCATGCGGAACACGCAGAGGATTCAGCCCCTTCTCGAGAAACTGCGCAAAGATCTGGCCGACGACCCGCGCGAGCTGCAGAAGCAGCAGTGGCAACTGATGAAGGACCACGGGGCGAACCCGCTTATGGGGTGCCTCCCGCTTCTGGTGCAGATGCCGTTTCTGCTTCTTTTGTATCGCATCATCCGGGTGTACGAGTTCCAGTTCGCAAAGGGCGAGTTTCTGTGGATTGGGAGCCACATCACGGAGAAGGTGCCCTGGGTCGGCGCCAGCCTCGCGGACTCGGACTGGCCGCTGCTCATTCTTTACGGGGTGAGCATGTATATCTCGACACGAATGACTTCAGCGGGCGCTGTGGACAAAGCTCAGCAGGAACAGCAGAAGATGATGTCCATCATGATGCCCGCGATGTTCGTGCTTATCTTCAACTATTTCCCGTCCGCGTTCATCCTGTACTGGCTCGTGCTCAACCTGCTGACCACCACCCAGCAGTACTTCATGCTCAACAAACCCGTCCCCGCGCTTGCGCTGGAAGAGGACGAGGATGAGATTGAAGTGGCTCCTGCGCCTGTGGTGGCGGCTGCGCCGAGGGGTCCCAGACCCCGCAAGCGCAGGTAGAGCGGCGCTCGGGCGTGAATTCGGGAGGGGCGGACGGAAGGCAGAGAGAACTTAGAAACTGACAAATGCGAACTGCTGAAGCAAGCGGAAAGACAATAGAAGAGGCGAAGCAGAAAGTCGCCGCCAAGCTCGGGGTACCCGAGCACGATGTTGAGTTCGAGGTGCTCGAAGTGGGCGCCCGGGGCTTTCTTGGCCTGTTTGGTGGAAACGCCGCCAGGGTGCGCGGCACGTACTACGAGACGAAGCGCCAGCGCCATTCGGCGGCGCAGGCGTCGCCCCGGCAGGGCTCACCGGCTCCTCCCGAGGAAGAAGAGCGTCCGGCGCGCGGCCGGCGGCGGGGCGGACGCTCACGCGACGGACGCGACCGGGGAGGGCAGCGGCCTCCGCAGGCCGCGGGCCGTGAGCCGCAGCGTCCGGCAAGGCAGGAGCGGCCCGATGCTCAGGAGGGACCGGACTCCAGGGGTGGACGCGGGCCGCAGGAGCAGCAGAATCAGCCTCGCGGCCGGCAGCCGCGGCAGCAGGGTCGAGGCGAGCGTCAGCCGGTGCAGCAGCCCCGGCCTGCGCCTCAGCCTCAGCCGGAGGCCGCAAAGCCGGCCGAGGCCGAGCCGAAGGCGGCCGAAGCCGCACCGAAACGCAGGGAGAGGCAGCCGCGCCGCCCTGCCAGAACCAGAGATTCCTCGGTGGGCGCCCAGGCGCAGTCAGCCGCCGGGGCAAAACCAGCGAGCACAGGAGTAGATGCCGTGAGTGTAGATGCGCGCGCAGCAGAAGCGCTTAACTTCATCAAGAAAATGATTGACGCAGGCGATCTCGGGGCCACAGCGAGGGTTTCAGAGGTCGTCGAGGATGGTTTCGAGATCGAGATAGACGGCGGCAGGTCGGAGCTGCTTGTCGGCAGGGGCGGCAACGCGCTGGACGCGCTGCAGTTCCTGGTCGGGATTATCGTCAACCGCAAGCATGAAGGAAAAGTGCGCATCACAATTGACGCGGCGGGCTACCGGCGCAAGCACAAAGAGGCGCTGGAGGCGATGGCTCTGGAGATCGCGGGGCAGGTGATCGAGCACGATCAGGAGGCGGAACTCGATCCGCAGCCGCCTCGCGACCGGCGCATCATCCACAACGTCCTGAAGGAGCACCCGGACGTTTACACTTACAGCGAAGGGGAAGGCGACCGGCGGCACGTCGTGATCTCCCCGAAGAAAGACTGAGCGGAACTTCGGGCGAAGGCAAGCAGATGCCTTCCTCGCACTCAGACACCATAGCGGCGGTGGCCACGCCTCCGGGCACAGGGGCCATCGCCGTTTTGCGTGTCAGCGGCCCGTCTGCGATAGACATAGCCTGCCGTCTCAGCGGCGCCGGGGCAGACGCGTTCGCGCCGCGGCGGACGCTGCTCCGTCCCGTTCTCGACGGCCGGGGTGGGCAGGTGGACGAGGCTATCTACTGCTTCTATGCGGCGCCCCGCACTTTCACCGGAGAAGACCTGCTCGAGATCTCCTGCCACGGGGGACTGGCGGCCGTTCGCGCGGTCTTCCGGGCGGTGCTCGACGCGGGAGCGCGTCCGGCCGATCCCGGCGAGTTCACGCGCAGGGCGTTTGTGAATGGGAAGATGGATCTTGCTCAGGCGGAAGCCCTGAACCAGTTCATCCGCGCCCGCACCGAAACGCAGATGATCGCCGCGAAGCACACGATGGACGGGGCGCTGTCACGCAGGGTGCGTGAGTCGTGGGAGGAGCTTACCCGCATCGCCGCGGCTGTCGAGGCGAGCATAGACTTCCCCGAAGACGTGGACGAGCCGGACAGAGAGCAGGTCGCGCGGGACCTGCGGCGCGCGGCCGGGCAGATCGAGAGCGCCCTGAAACTTGCCGTCAGGGGGAGGCTGCTGTCGGAGGGCGTGCGGGTGGCGATCGTGGGACGCCCGAACGTGGGGAAGTCGTCGCTGTTGAACCTGCTCGCCAACCGCGCCCGCGCCATTGTGAGCGAGATTCCCGGCACAACGCGCGACTTTCTGGAGGAGACGATCGAGATGGGCGGCCTGCCGGTTGTGGCGATTGACACGGCCGGGCTTCGCGACACGCAGGACCCGGTCGAGCGCGAGGGGACGCGGCGGGCGATGGACACCCTGCGGCAGGCGGACGTCGTTGTGCTGGTGATGGACGCGCGGGAGTGCGTGTCCGATGCAGACTGCGAGGCGCTCGAGAGCGCGCGCGGGCGGGTGGTGGCGGTCTGGAACAAGATGGATCTGCTGGACGGCGCCGCCCCGGCGGGCGACAGTGCCGCCGAACTGGAAGGGACGCCCCGGGTGCGAATTTCGGCGATGACGGGAGACGGGCTGGGCGATCTGGAGCAGGCGGTTCTGCAGCGCCTGGGCGCGGGAGCGGGCTTCTTCGAGGAAGCTCTGGCGGCGAGTGAGCGTCAGGTGATGGCGCTCAGGCAGGCGCTGGAGGCGGCGGGCGCGGCGGCGGAAACCGCGCTCGAGCCCCTTGCGCTCGACCTGTCGGCGGTGCATATGCAGGCTGCGCGAGCGCGGTTGGCCGAGATCACCGGCGACAGCGTCACCGAGTCGCTGCTCGACACGATCTTCTCGTCGTTCTGCATCGGCAAGTAGCCGAGGCGGCTCAGTGGAAGGCGATGAAGAAGGCGAGAATGGCCAGCGTGACGATGGCCCACCACAGGGCAGGGTTGCGCAGCCCCTTCATCAGGTGCCTCTGGTCCGGCGGAAGCGACAGGCTGTCGCGGTTCCAGATGAGCCCCTCAAGCTCCTGCGCCGGCTTCGGGCGGGTTGCGAGGCTGACCAGAGCGCAGATTGCGAGGCAGGCCCAGAACGTTATGCCCGTGCGGTTGAAGAAGGAGATACCCGGCGCCAGCTTCTCGAGCCCGTATGAGAGCGGCATCGTCAGAAGCCCGGCGGCCAGCGCTCCCGCATGCGTTGTTCGCCGCCACAAGATGCCGAGCAGGAACATCGTGGCGATTCCCGGCGTAACGTAGCCGTACGCGCTGAGCAGAATCAGGAACACGGGCTTGTCCGAGTGTTTAGACAGCAGGCCCGCGCAGATGACGCCGATGACGATGATGGCGATGCCCGCGAGCTTCCCGAAGCGCACCGCCTGAGCATCCGTGGCGCGCTTGTTGATGTAGGGAACGTAGAAGTCCATGGCGGCGATTGTGGTGCAGGAGTTGATGGCCCCGGAGAGGTGGCCCATCATCGCCGCGATCAGTCCGGCCATCACCAGCCCCACGAGGCCCGTCGGAAGCAGCTCGCGCACAAGCATGGGAAAAGCCGCATCAGGTTTCTCGAGGTTCGGGAAGAGCTGCCGCGCCGCCAGCCCGGGCACGACGATGATGAGAGGGAGCAGGAACTTCAGGTAGTCGGCGAACACGACGCCCATGCGCGCGTGCCATTCGTCCCGGGCGGCGAGAGTGCGCTGCACAATGAACTGGTTGGCGGCGCAGTAGAAGACGCTGATGCAGGTGATGCCGCCGAGATACATGGTCCACGGGAAATCGGGATCGCTGGCGGGAAGAATCAGGTCCCACGTCCGGGACGACTCGACGACCCACCCCCATCCGCCGACGGCCATCAGGGTGGCAACGGAGAGGGCGATGCCGCCGCCCAGCAGCACGGCGAGCTGCAGCATCTCCGTCCAGACGACAGCGCGCAGGCCGCCGGTGATGGTGTACAGGCCCGTCAGAACCGCCAGAACCGCCACCGATGTCATCGTATCAATGCCGAAGAGCTGCTCCAGCGCGATTGCCCCGAAGTAGAGCACGGCGGCGATCTCGACGAACACGTAGATGACGAGGATGAGCGCGGCGTATGTTGAGCGCGCGGCCTCGCCGAAGCGTTTCTGCAGGAACTCGGGCATCGTGTAGAAGCCGTTGCGCAGATAGAACGGCAGGAACACCCACAGCAGCGCATTGAACCCGATCAGCACCGCGCCCCACTCGATGACCATCGCGGCGAATCCGCGGCTGTACGCGGTGCCGATGACGCCGATGAAGTGGTGGCTGGAGATGTTCGCGGCGACGATGCTGCCGCCGACCATCCACCACGGCAGTTTGTCCCCGGCGAGGAAGTAGTCGCGCTTGCCTCCGGTGGCGCGGCGGGCGGCGATAAGGCCGACCGCCAGCACCGCGGCGATGTAGAGCGCAAAGACGGCGATATCAATTCCCGATAGACGCATGCCCCTTGTTTCGACGCGCGTTGCCTTTCCTCCTCACGACGGCGGGCAGGAGTTCGCGTGGATTCGCGGAAGCAGGTTTCAGCCGTCCCTCGCACACGGGGCGGCGCACGAAAGGACTCTGCCGTTGAAGGTTGCACTGCACTGGTTCCGGCGCGATCTGAGGCTCGCGGACAATACTGCTCTGTGGAATGCTCGGGCGCAGGCCGAAAGGGTCGTGCCGGTCTTCTGCTGGGACGACGCCATCCTGTCACGCCCCGACGTGGGCGCCCCGCGCGTCTGGTTTCTGGCGGAGAGCCTCGCGGAACTGGGGCAGTCTGTCGAGCAGCGCAACGGGCGGCTGATCGTCGTCCGGGGACGTCCCGAGACGGAGATTCCCGCGCTTGCGAAGACGCTCGGGGCCGAAGCGGTCTTCTGGAACAGCGACTACGAGCCGTACGCGCGGGAACGCGACGCGAGGGTCGCCGAAGCGCTCAGCGAGAAAGGCATCGCTGCGCGGCCGGCCGCGGATCTGCTTCTCGTGGAGCCGGATGCGGTCGCGACACAGGCGGGAGCGCCGTTTTCGGTGTTCACGCCCTTCTACAGGGCATGGGACGCCGCTCCCAGAGTGAGCCCTCTGCCTGCTGTCGAGGACTTCGGCGGCGCAGCCGTACGCCAGCGCCCGGACGCTGATCCGCCCGAAATCAGCCTGCCAGCGGGGTTCGACGAGGCCGCATGGGTTCCCGGCGAATCCGCGGCGAACGAGCGTCTGGAGTCGTTTTCGGACGATGGGCTGGGGGATTACGCCGAGGGCCGCGACCGTCCCGCGATCGACGGCACGTCGCGCCTGTCGCCGTACCTGAAGTTCGGGTGCATCTCTCCCCGCACCGTGCTCGAGAAGTGCCGCGAAAACGCGAAGTTCGTTCAGGAGCTGGCCTGGCGCGAGTTCTACTTCCACGTGCTGTGGCACTGGCCCGAGGTTGCGGAAAAGGAATGGCAGAGCGCGATGCGGGGCATGGAGTGGGACAGCAGCGAAGCTCTACTGGACGCGTGGAAGCAGGGGCGGACGGGATATCCGCTGGTGGATGCCGGAATGCGTCAGCTTGCGGGCGAGGGCTGGATGCACAACCGCGTGCGCATGGTGACGGCGAGCTTCCTGACGAAAGACCTGCATCTGGACTGGCGGCTGGGCGAGCGGCATTTCATGCTCACGCTCGTGGACGGCGACCTGGCCCCGAACAACGGCGGCTGGCAGTGGGCGGCATCAACCGGCGTGGACCCGCGCCCGCTGCGCATTTTCAACCCGTGGCTCCAGAGCGAGCGCTACGACCCCGAGGGCGCGTACATCCGCAGGTGGCTGCCCGAGCTGCAGGGCGTCCCCGCGAAGCACATCCACCGGCCGCACCTGATGACCCCCGAAGAGCAGGGCTCCTGCGGCTGCCGCATCGGCGTGGATTACCCTGCCCCGATTGTGGATCACGCCGAAGAGCGGCTGGCGGCGCTGGCGATGTACGCGGCGGCGAAGGGGGCAAAGCGGCAGCAGTAGAAACGGCCCCGTCCGCATCATCGAAACGGGGCCTTCCGAATCGGCTTTGCGAAACGCTCTAACGCGCGGGCGGCGCGAACGGACGCCGGGCCGCGCCGGGCGCGCAGTTCTTCCGGACGTAATCCCGAACCGCCGCCTGCTGGTCGGCGCTCAGCACGGACATCGCTTCTGTCCGCGCCTGCTTCGCCAACTCTGCGGCCTTCGCCCGCTTTTCGGCGGGTGTCATATCCGACTCACGAATCGCCCTGAACTGCGGCGCATACTTCTCGCGGATGGCTTTCATCTGCGCCTTCTGTTCGGCGGTGACCCCTGCCGCGTCGAGCGCCTTCAGCAGACACCCCTTGAGAGCAGGATGCTGGCCGGGACCCGGAGCGGGCCGCCGCCAGCAGTTCTTCTTCATGAATTCCCGCACCGCCGCCTGTTGTTCGGCGGTCAGCACGGACATGGCTTCTGCCCGCGCCCGCTTCGCCACCTCCACCGCCTTCGCGCGCTTTTCGGCGGGCGGCAAGTCCGACTCGCGAATCGCCTTGAACTCGGGCGCGTATCTCTCGCGGATGGCTTTCATTTGCGCCTTCTGCTCGGCAGTGACGCCCGCGGCGTCGAGCGCTCGCAGGATGCAGGGCATGGCGCGCCGGGCGGCCGCGATGCCGGGCGCCCCTCGTTTGGCCTGTTGGGCACCGGACGGCTGCGCCAGAAACGGCAGCAGCAGCACGGGAACAGCCGCAAGGGCCAGAATGTACGGTTTCCTCAACTCGGTCGTCCTCCTCGAAATAGTCTGAAGGCCTTCACCTCATCAGACGCATGCCGGGGATCATTCATAACAGCGTTTACTTCGGCGGCTCGGGAGGCTGGCTCAGGCTCGCCTCCTGCAGGAAGTCCACGCGGTACTTCGTCGCCTTCACGATCTCGGCTTCGTACGGCGCAACATCCTTGACGTCCTTCAGCCCGTGTTCGCGCATTATGTTTGCGACGACGTCGGCGAAGGGCGAGATGCTGCCCCGGTTGACCTTCCGGTCGAACAGCGTCGCCAGAGCCGCCTCGGACTTTACGACATCGGAGACCTTGCATTCGATCTTGCGGCCGTCCAGTTGAATGACGACCCGGTCGTCGCCCGCCCAGTAGTTGGACTTGGCGACCTTGATCTGGGCCGCTCTGAAGGCGATGCTGTGCCGCCCGGCGCGCTGGAACACGGCGGGCAGGCGCTTGTCGTCCACAACCTTCAGCACGGCTTCGCCGCCCGACAGCTCGGTTCCCGTGGCGGGGTCGACCACCACCAGCACGTGCTCCGGGGTCACGTCTATGCCGTATCGCTGGAAGTCCCGCGCGAAATCGTCGGGATTGTCGGCCTTCTCGCGCGCGAGCACGTCGCAGAGCGAATGGCGCCCGTCCGCGAGCGTGCAGAACTGAATGAACCCCACCGACACGAAGCCCGTGTCGTAGGTGTTGATGGACTCGAACCCGCCTTCGAGCCGCGACACCGCGCCGACAACGCGCTGCTCGGAGGGCGTCATCCCGGACGAGGCGAAGATCTTGCCCAGCTCTTCTTCGGGCAGGGTGCGAAGCGCGGGCCCGAACGACTGCGTCCCTTGCGAGAAGCGATAGTAAGCGAAACGCGGCCGCATCCTGACATTGTCGCGGTACGGGTACGCCTCGCCGTCGTCGAAGGTGACCGTGTACTCGAGCAGTCCCACCACCGAAGCGAACGGCGGCGGGTTTCCGACGAGCGCGGCCAGCTTTTCGGGCACGGGTCCGGGCGCGGGCGGCTCGGGGCCGATGTCGGCCGGAGCCGAAACATGCGGCGCGTTCGCGCGAGCAGCCCCGGCGGCGGCCAGCCACTGGTCGTGGTCAACCTTCGCCTGAATCCAGCGGTCCCATTCGGCCTGCTCGGGAGACTGGGGGGCCGGGTTCTGCGAGGGCGGGCCCTTCTGGATGTTCAGCGCCTTCTGATAGTCCCAGAGCCATTTCGACCCGGTGGTCGTGAGGCGGGGGCCCCACGGGCCCTCGGTGGCCGCGCCAGCGGAGGGACCGGCGGCGTAGCGCCCGGGCGCGTTCCAGTAGCTGACAAGCTCCGCGCGTTCGGCGGGCGTGAACATCGCGCTCGCCGCGGGCAGAGCCGCCGCGAGGAGCAGGGTCACTGCGATTAACCTTTGCATCATTGATTGATCCTTATCTGTTGCGGAGAAAGCCTCAGGTTTGTTCGGGCATCATGCTTTCGAACTCGCGCGCCTGGGCTTCGTACACCGAATCGTCCACGGGCACCGGCCCGCGTGACGAGCAATCGGGCTGCCCGGGTCCGGCCGCCCGCGGGTCGGGCGTCCAGTTGTCGTTGCGGTACGCCTCGCGTTCGGCCGGGCTTCGGAAATCGGGGACACTCAGCGCCTGATTGCCTTCCCAGATAGACCGGTATCCCAGAATCGCGGGAAGGCTCATGTCGAGCGCCTGATACACGTCTATACTGTGCTCCTTGCCCGGTCGGTCCAGAATGGCGTCCAGGAAGAAATGCATGGTGTAGAAGTCCGAGCCCCCGTGACCGGCCACCTTTTGCGAGAGCTCGGTCTCGAAGGGGAACGCGGGTTCGTACGCCTCCATCTCGCCCTTCTCTTCGAGATACACATAGAGCTTGTTGACGCTGTCCGCCCAGCGGTCGGTCTCCGCCATGCCCTTGGTCCCGTAGATAGAGTACCACACACCGCCGGGATGCCTCTTGAACGGGGCCCACGGCAGCACTTTGGCGGTTGCGCCGTTGCTCATCTGCAGCACCACGACCGCGGCCTCGCCACTGCGCGCCCCGTAGCGCCGCTTGTTCGTGTTGGGCGACTCGTAGGCGGTGAGGCGCACGGGGCGGGTGCCGGTAATCGTCACGATCGGCCCCAGCGAGTGCGTGATGTAAAATGTGGACGGCGTCCAGTTGCGCCAGTGATCGCGCTGCCCGCACGTGAGGGGGGTCCAGGCGCTCTCGCAGTCGTGAATGTACTCGCCCTCGCCGTGCAGAAACTCGCCGAGGGCTCCTTCGCGGTAGAGGCGCTGCATTTCGAGTGTCCCCCGGAAGTACGAGTAGTTCTCGGCGTACGCGTAAACCCGCCCGCTTCGCTCCACGGCTTCTACAAGCGCCACGGCCTCGCCCATGGTCTGGCAGGCGACCACCTCGCTCACGACATGCCTGCCCGAGTCGAGCAGCCGGACTGCGTAGGGCGCGTGGTCGGTGCAGTAGTTCGCCAGCACGACGGCGTCCATGTCGTGGTTCAGGAAGGAGTCGAAGTCCTCGTAGCAGGTGACGGCCGCGCCCGCTTCGGCGGCGACGCGTCTGCACTTTTCGAGCGTCGGACGGTACTGGTCGCAGATTGCGGTCACTTCGGCGTCGGGATGAGCGGCGAGCACGCGTACCATGGTCTGGCCGCGGCCGCCCCCGAAGACGCCAACTCTTATCTTTTCAGGCATTGTTTTTGTGTTACTCCCGCGGCAATATCCGCCGCCGGCGGCAGGAAGTCCTCCGCGCGGCTACGCCAGTTCGGTCACCCGCCAGCCCATGATGCGCCCGAACCTCGCCAGTTCATCGCACACATCGCCGTACACGAGCGCGCTGTGATGGGTTCCTCCCGCGCGGCTGTACGCGGCCAGGAAATCCGCCACGGCCATGGGCGGCTGGAACCAGCCGTGGATCTCGTCGGTCATCCGGTCCTCGCCCGTGACATCGAGCATTGTGACCGGCGCCAGAACGAACGAGTAGGAATCGTCCGGCCCCGGCGCAAGGTTGGCGAGCACCGCCTTTCCTCCCCGGAAGCGCGCCAGCGCAACCACCGGATCGGCGGCGTCGGTCCAAGGGAAGGGCTTCACGACCAGCCGCGGCTTTCCGGCGGCGAGGTCAAGGTTCATTTCGCCCATGTGGCTCAGAAAAACGCCGTTGTGCTCCCAGTCCGGGCAGAACATCTCGGTAAACGTCGCGGGGTAGGCCGCCCCCAACGCCCCCACGAGCGCGGCGGTCAGGACATCGCCCTCCCCGGCGTAGCCGATGCCGCGGGCCATCGCCTTGCTCGCTTCCAGAAACGGCACGGCCGGCAGCCCCGACGCCTGCGTGACCTCGAGGAAGTTGACAGTGAAGGCGGAAAGCCGCTCCTCCTCGATCCAGCGTCGCACGGCAAGGCAGGTTCGGCTCGTCTCCACATGAGCCTGTCGGCCGACGCTGCGCAGCGTGAAGCGCTCTTTGTCGAGGTCCATCTCGCGGCGCACCTCCTGGCTCGCGGCGCCGGGCAGAAGCGAGCGGATCAGTTCGGGCTGGCAGACGACGGTCTCGATGCCGATCGTGCTGCGCAGCACGTCCGGAGCCACCGCGAAGTCGCCCATCCCCGCGAACGCCTCGCCGATGCGCCCGACCCGCGCCGAGCGCATGCGGGCGGCGGCCGACGCGGCGCGCACGGACGCCGCGACGCGGTCGAGCACGTCCGAACGCTGCCAGTGCCCCGCCTCTATCTCGAACGGCCTGCCGTGCCGGACGAGCAGGCTGCACATGTCCTGCACGCCGTGGATGCCGTGGTTGAGGAACACCGCCTCCGGGTCCTGATCAGGGCCGAAACCGAAATCCGGCGTCGTGTCGAGGACGATCAGCGGCAGGCGCGTCGCCAGAAGCACTTCGGCGGACTCGAGCGAAGGCGAATAGGCGAGATGCAGGGTCACAATCGCATCCACCCCGCTCTTCTCGAACGACCGCACGGCCTGTTCGAACTCCTCCCTGATGCGGCAGACGGGCGCGGGAACGGCCTCCACCCCGCGCGACGCCAGGGCCGAGACGATCTCGCCGAGAAACTGCTCGACAAGCGCCCGCTTCTCGGGCGCCGCTCTGTCGTACAACTCGATATAGAACGGCAGGAGACCTGCCGACGGTTTTGTTCGTGTCACTTGTGTGGTTCCTTCAGGAGCTTGCGCGTGCCAGGGCGGATGCCCGCGCGCGGCGCCGCTTGCCATTATGCTCTCTTGCGGCGGTCTGGCGCACATCCGGGAGCGGAACTGACCGCGTGCGCCGAGCGTCTCAAGGAGTGAGGCCAGCCCGCCGCGTCCAAAGGGGAGTTTACGCAGGCCGCATGTTATAATCCTCTCGTCCGGGAGGCCTGACAGAAGTATGCGCGGCCAGGCGGACTCGTCCGGACCAGCAGCGGCCAGGTTCATCGGGGATGACCTCGGGCAGCCTCAGAGGAAACGCCAGCCTGACTGGCATTCAACGCGCGCAGGGCGCCACAGGACGCGCCGGGCGCATGCTAAGAAAACTCAGTCTATGATCCACAACAAGAGAGCCACCTGGGCCGTCTGGCTGCTGGTAGCGGCCGCCGCCGCCCTTGCGGGACGGGCCGCGGACAACTCGCTGCGAGCCAGCCTTTCCCGCGTGCACACATCGGCCCAAGCATCTCAGTTTTCATCGTACACCGCTGCCGCTGACGGCAACGTGGGCCTGAGCGCGGACCTGCGCCCGTTCGAGCTCGTGACCAAGGTCCTGAGAATTGTCAAGGACAACTACGTGGACCCCGTGGAGCCGTTCGACAACCAGAAGATGGCCCACAACGCCGTCAAGTATATGGTGGCCAGCCTCGGAGATTCGGGGTCGCGGTTCATGGACGCCAAACAGGCAAAGGCGCTTGCCGAGCTCGCGGAAGGCGCTTCGAACGGCATCGGCGCGGCGCTGAAGATTCGCGAGGTCAAGAAGGAAGATTACACCGACCAGCAGCTCACCGTCGTTGCCCCGCTCGAGGGCTCGCCGGCGCAGAAAGCCGGGCTGCTGCCGGGAGACGTTATTGACACGGTGGACGGCAAGTGGGTGAAGAGCCACGACCCGTATGTGCAGGCGATCAAACTGGCCAAAGACTTCAAGGCCAGCATTGCCGACCGTAAGAAAGCCTACAAAGACGCTGAAGCTCTCAATAAGAACTCCATGACCCTGGAGGCCGCGTTCGACACGCTCAGCACGGCGGGCGAGGGCGAACTGGCGCTCAAGGTGCTGCGCCGAGGCAAGCCCCTCACTGTGAAGCTGGGACGTGCCAGGGTGAGCCCGCCTGCTGTGACATCCCGCGTGCTCGAAGGCAACGTCGCGCACATCCGAATGGGCATACTGACTCCGAAGGCCGGCGAGGACTTCCAGAAGGCGCTCGGCCAGATGCGCGGCGATGGCGTGTCGCGGCTGGTGCTGGACTTGCGGAACTCGCCCGGAGGCTCCATTAAGGCCGCGCAGCAGATCGCGGGCAGCCTTGTTCCCGGAGCGAAGCTGGGGGCTGTCGTTCGCAGCAAGGGGGCCAGGGAGAACCTGTGGGCTACCCGAGATCCCAAAGCGGCGCGCATGACGGTGGTTGTGCTGGTTAACGAAGGCACCGAAGGCGCGAGCGAGGTTCTTGCTGCCGGGCTGCGCGACGCGGCGGGGGCAAAGCTGATCGGAAACACGACCTGGGGCAACGCGATGGAGTCCACGGCGTTCCGGCTGGCGGACGGGTCGGGCTATACGCTGACGACGGGCAAGTATCTTCCGGCAAAGGGCGCGGATTATCAGGGCAAGGGCATCAAGCCCGACGCCATTGTGCCGATGACTCCCGCGAAGATCGGGACGGCCGACGACGGACAGCTCAGCCGGGCGCTTTCGGTGGCGAGGAGGCCGGCGGCATGAATACCTCAGGAGGCGCATTGCGCGGCACGCTCAGACTCATCGCCCCGATCGTTCTGATCGCGGGGTTCTTCTTCACGGCCGGTTTCAGCTACCGCAGCGTCAGCTCGGCGGGCGATGCCGGCGGCGTTCACACCGCGCTTCTTGCCATCCCGGACCGGATGGAGATGCTGCTGAACCCGCCGCGGGGCGCGGATGGCGCGCTGCCCGTGCGCACGGCGTATCAGACGGCGCTGAACACGATTCTGGAGCGCTTCTACCCGGAGGCGTCCACCACCAAGACCACCGTCGTCAAGACTCCCGCCAACGCGGTGAAGGGGGCGGTGGTGCAGCAGAAGCCGTCGCTGGACAGCCAGCAGCTTACTTACATGGCGATCAGGGGCATTCTGGCGGCGCTGGACGATCCGTTCACGGGGCTGCTTGACCCGACGGACTACAAGCAGATGCGCGAGGAGAACGACGGCAACTTCGTCGGAATCGGCGCGGAACTGAGGACGAACAAGCAGGGACAGGTTTATGTGCGCGAGCCGCTGCCGGACTGCCCGGCCATCAAGGCGGGCGTGCGGAAGGGCGACATCATCCTGAAGGTGGACGACAAGTCGGTCGTCGGCAAGGAGATTGACGAGGTCGTCAAGATGATCCGGGGCCCCGAGCACACGAAAGTGACGCTGACGCTCTCAAGGGGCAAGGAAGCGAAGCAGGTGCGGCTCACCATCGGCCGCAAGGTCGTGGAATACCGGATGGTCGAGAGCGAGATGCTGGACAGGGACAGCGGCATCGGCTTTCTGCTGCTGCGGCAGTTCAACAGCAAGGCGGACGAGCAGATGGACGTTGCGCTCACCAGCCTCGAGCAGCAGAAGATGCGCGGGCTGATTCTGGACCTACGCGGGAACCCGGGCGGGCTGCTGGAGTCGGCGGTGGACATCGGCAGCCGGTTCATCGACAGCGGCCCGGTGGTGATCATCAAGGAGCGCGGCGGACAGACGAGCCAGCTCAACGTGCAGCCGGGCAAGCACGACCACAGGGCGTATCCGCTGGTTGTGCTGGTGGACGAGATGTCGGCGAGCGCTTCGGAGATCGTCGCGGGGGCGATTAAGGACACGAAGGCCGGCACGCTGGTCGGCACCAAGACCTACGGCAAGGGCCGCGTGCAGACGATTGTCCCGCTTCCGGGCGACGCCGCTGTGCGCATTACGACCGCCAAGTATCTGACGCCGAAGGGGACGGACATCCACAAGGTGGGCATCGTTCCCGACATCGAGGTGAAGGCGCCAGAAGATCCCGTGGAAGCCGACGAAGACGACACCGACCGGCTGAAGAACGACCCTCAGCTTCAGAAGGCGGTGGAGGTGATGCGGGAGAACCTGGCCAGCAAGCACGCCGCCGCGAGGCGGCCGTCGAGCCCGTAGAGGCTTCGCATCGCGATTTGCTGTGCGTCGGGGCTTCTTCTCGCCCCGAAGCCAGACCGAGTCGAGAGCTTGCGCTGGATATGGCCGGCTGGACAAGATCGCTTACATCCACGGCAAACCCGTTCGGCGAGGGCTGTGTCAGACCCCGGAGGCGTGGCAACGGTCGAGCGCGCGGGGTTACCCGGAGCTTGGCCCCAACCCGGAGGCGGACATGCTCCAGAGTCTCAGCACAATACAGAGGGATGGCAGAT
>JAGVUD010000244.1:0-1525 GCA_019136435.1 Armatimonadota bacterium
TTCCTTGACGCCAAGGGCATGGTCCGGAAGCCCCTCATCGGCAAGACCATCGTCTTCGCCGTGACCAAGCGCCACGCCGAGACGCTGGCGCAGCTCTTCGACACTGCATTCGCCGATCAGAAGCCCTCGCCGGACGTGCGCTATGCCGACTACGTTGTCTCCGGCATGGGCGCGGACGACACCGTTGACGGCATGACCAAGATCAAGCGGTTCAAGAAGGAACCGTTCCCGCAGATTCTCGTGTCGGTCAACATGCTCGATACGGGCTTCGACTGCCCCGAAGTCGTCAATCTCATCTTCGCCCGGTTTACCAAGTCCACGATCCTGTACCAGCAGATGCGCGGTCGCGGTACGCGCAAGGCCAAGGGCAAGCCCGTCTTCACGATGTTCGACTTCGTGGGCGTCACGGACTTCCACGGCGACGACGAGCCGACCGCCGAAGGCGGGGTCGTTATCCAACGCCCGCGCAAGCCGCCGGGCGAGCCTCGCAAGCTGCTGTCGCTCGACATCAATGACCACATCGACCCGACAACGCGGGCGTGGGTCACGGTCGATGAGAACGGCAACATGATCTTCCCGGAAGCTTCGGAACAAAGACGCGCCGAGGTTGGCGCGCGCTTCGAGGCGTGGTTCCTCTCACGTGAGGACGGGCTAACACCTGATCAGGAGCGGTGGCTTCGGACGGTCGGCAGCCAGCTTCGCGCCAATGCCGATGTCTGGGACGAGTTCACCGCCGGTCACTTCGCGTTCCCGCCTTTCACGCTGATGGGCGGCATGTCTGAAGCGCTCCGCGTGTTCGGCGGTGCCGACCCGCTAGACGCCCTTCTAGAGGACCTGAACGCCTGCGTGTTCCCGCCCACGGAGGACGGGACCGGGGAGGCGCGCCCAGACCGACCTTCCGCAAACCAATAACCCGAACGACGGACCATAGAGAAATGCCCCTGACCCCCGACATGCGCCGCTCCATCGAGCAGATCAGAGACTATCTGTTCGGCGGCGGCTATCCCGACCCGGTGAGCAACGCCGAGCAGCTCTCGTTCCTGTTCTTCTTCTATCTGGTCGAGGGGATCGACGCCGAAAACCAAGCCCGCGCGAAGGTCCTGAAGCAGCCCTATGAAAGCATGTTCAAGGGCACCTGGACGCTTCGCAATCCGCTGAACGCTGCCAGCAAGGACGAGGCCACGATTCCGCGTGACCGCTTCCGCTGGTCGGTGTGGGCCAAGGGCCTTTCGGGCGAGCCCCTTGTGCGCTTCCTCCGCGATGAAGTCTTCCCGTTCTTCGCTGATGTAGCCGACGGCTCCGCCGTCAACTTCATGCATGGCGCGCGTCTTGTGATCGACGAGCCCACCGTGCTCACGCAGGTGGTGACACTGGTCGATGGCTTGCGGCTTGACCGCTCTGACGCCGACACCAAGGGCGACCTCTTCGAGCATGTCCTCCGGCAGATCAAGCAGGCCGGTGAACTCGGGCAGTTCCGCACCCCCCGGCACATCATCCGGGCCATCGTCGAGATCATTGATCCGAA
>JAGVUD010000244.1:1548-5046 GCA_019136435.1 Armatimonadota bacterium
CGGCGGGCTTCTTGGTGGCTGCCTACAACCACATCCGTCTTGCTGGTTCGTCACCGGGCGGCATTCAGCACGTCGAGTTCGACGGGAAGATGCAGACACGAGGCCTCGGCGACAAGCTATCAGCAGCGCAAATATCGGCCCTGCAAAGCAAGACGTTCTTCGGCAATGACGTTGACCCGAAGATGATCCGTCTCGCGACGATGAACCTGACGCTGCGCGGATTGCCCAATGTCCGCATCCTGCTGCGTAACGTGTTGACCACGACGCTCGACGCCGAGCGCAAGGCAGAGCTGCACCTGCCCGAGGACGGGTATCACGTGGTCCTTGCCAATCCGCCGTTCTCGGGGCGGGTGGACAAGGACCGGATCGTTGATGACGTGAAGGTCGGCACGACGACGGCAACGGAGCTTCTCTTCCTCAAGTACATGATGGACAGCCTGCGCCCCGGTGGCCGGTGCGGCGTCATCGTCCCCGAAGGCGTCCTGTTTGGCTCCACCGGCGCGCACAAGGAACTGCGCCGCCAACTGATCGAGAACAACCGGGTCGAGGCCGTCCTGAGCCTGCCCGGGGGCGTCTTCCAGCCGTACTCCGGCGTCAAGACTTCCGTGCTGTTCTTCAGGAAGGGCGGCAAGACCGAGAACGTCCTGTTTCTTCATGCTGACAACGACGGCTACAAGCTCGATGCCAATCATGACGTTGCCGTCGAAGCTGATGACCTACCGAGTCTGATCGCGGCATACCGCGCGCGCGAAGCAAACCTTGCGGCATGGGAAGCCCGCGATCCGAAGGCAGAGTGGGCATCGCAGTGGTGGTTCGCGGACGCCGCGACCCTGCGCGCCAACGACTTCAACCTCTCCGCCGGGCGCTACCGTCCGATGAGCCAGACGCAGGTTGAGCATCAAGACCCGCGCGAGCTTCTTGACGAACTCGCCGCCATCGAGGCCGAAATCGCAGAAGAAGTCGAAGCGCTGCGTGCTGCACTGAGTGAGGCGGCATGAAGTCAGCGGCGCTAAGCGAACTGCTCGAACTGTCGGACTCCGGCGTATGGGGCGACGAGGATGCTGCATCGGGAATCAGCGTCCTGCGGTCCACGAACTTCAATTCCGATGGGACGCTCGACCTCAGCAAACTGACCTTCCGGATGCTAGAGGAGCGCGACCGCACGCGTAAGCTCCTGCGGCCCGGCGACATACTGCTAGAGAAATCCGGTGGAGGCCCAAAGCAACCCGTAGGGCGGGTCTGCCTCTATCGAGGTGACACACGCTCTCACGCCTTCGGGAACTTCATCGCCCGCCTTCGTCCGCGCAGCAATCTGCTCAGCGAATACCTCTTCTACTATCTCTGGCACTTTCACTGCACAGGCACCTTTCGCGAAGGAGCTTCCGTATGGACACTCAGACCCACAAGCCGATCCTTGCAGCGGGCGCGCCCGCGCTTGATCGGCGCATCGCCGACCTTCGGCATGAGCTGGCTTTGCTGGAAGCGGAACAGCGCGCGCAGGAACGTCAACACAGGGCCGACGTGCTGCGCGCGATGAAGGAGCTGCTTGCACAGCACGGCTTCAAGCCGTCGGAACTGACCAGCGCGCGCTCAGGCAAAGGGTCCAGCGCCAAGCCCGCGATTGCGCCGCTCTACCGCGACCCTGCGACCGGTGCCACATGGGCCGGGCGCGGGACGGAACCGGCCTGGATCAAGGGGCGCGACCGCGAGGCCTTCAAGGTCGCGGGATAGGTACGCCTGCCGCCGGATGCCCTCAAGAGCGCGTAGAAGGCGTTCGCATGCTCTTGAGGGCTGGATCAGGTCTGGCTTTGGCGGAAGCCGGGATAGGCGAAAGCGGAGGCGATCTTCTCGCAGTCCCGCTCGCTCACGCCCGCCGCGCGCGCTACCGCGTACCAGGAGCCACGCACTTGCGCTTCCATCGCATCGACGAGCGCCTGTGCTTCGCCCACATTGAGCAGGAAGCGGGCGCTTTGCGAGAGCAGGTTTTCTGCGTTCGCATACCGGCCCGCATCACCGCACTCCATCGCCAGATCGCGCCGCTCCAGGCTGACCGGCACGGCAGGCGTCAGGTCATAAGCAGGCGAGAGGCTCCAGTCGGCAGCGCGCGCAAGGACCGCATGGTTGCGCGGGTGATCATCGACGTTGGAGATCAGCGCGTTGAAGCACATCCGGCGGAATAGCTCGGCGGTGCTTTGCCGGGGCTCCGCGCACACGCGCCGTAGCTCTTCGGCCAGCAAGACGTACGACCACTTGTCGCGGGACTGGTTGGTGTCCTCCGCGCGCAGCAGCGTCAGGGCGCTCACCATGCGGGCGCGCCGATAACCTGCATCGGTCTTCTCGCGGTCAAAGCGCTTGACCAGAAGTACGTCGCGCCCGGCAACTTCGACAACCCGGCCTTCCGCCGTGACGAGACCGCAAGCCCGTGCGAGGGTCAGCATGGCGTGCTCGACCCGCGCGTTGTTCCAGGGGTCGTCCGGCCTGTTGAACTTCGCGATCCAGAGGCCGTCGTCGTCTTCGACCACGGCCTTGGGGCGCGCACCGCCCATCGACGTGCCGATCACCATCAGCTTCTCGACCTGATCGTAATCGGCAACAGCATCACTGCCGCCACCGGCGGCGGGCTGATCCTCATTGGCCACGATGGCATCCGCTATCGCCTGCACCGTTGCCAGATCGAGCGTCCGGTTAAAACTGCGCTTCGGGGCAGGGGGGACTTGGTTGAGTCCGAAGCCGAGCGCGCCCGCCCGGTCATCGGGCGAGTACAGCAGGTAGTCCATCTCACTGGGTTGCGCCTTGCCGAGATGGCGTTGGATGACCCGGCGGCCCCAGTAGTCCGGGCTCGCATCGCGCAAAGCGCCGAAGACGCCGCCCATCGACGCGGTCGCATAGGTGCGCGGGGCCAGCTTCAGCTCGACAGGGTCAAGCGCGACAGCGTTCGGACGTTCCAGGTAGCTGCGCCCGTAGACGAACCGTCCTTCGGGCACACCCCGCCGGTCAACAGAAAGCGCGAAGCGCCCCGCCGTGACGGGCTCGGTCTCTCCGGGCAGCGTGATGTAGACGAAGCACTCGCCCGGCGCTTCAGAAGTCATTGCTCAGCTCCGTCTTCGGACGGGCGCGGCCCCGCTCGCGCGAAAGCGCCAGGGTCTGTCCTTCCTGATCCCGTTCGGGCGTGGCGACAAGATCGAGCTGATCGAGCAGGTCGAGCGCCCAGAGGAGCGCTGCGTAGACGGCGATGCCGGTCGAGGGCTTGCCCTTCTCGGCGTCGGCGACGGCACGCTCGCCGGTGCCGATCTTCTCGGCCATCTCGCCGATGGTGAGGTTGCGCCGCAGCCGCGCCGTGCGCAGGTTCGCACCTAGTCCTTTCAGCGTCTTCTCGACGGCGTAGGGCGGTGCAGTGAGCAGCTTGTTGCGGGCGGTCATCGAAGCACCTCTTCTTGAGCGTTCCTGTCTCCTCTATCAGTACCATGACGGGAGGGGGAGTTCAAGGAAAAACGCTCT
>JAGVUD010000062.1 GCA_019136435.1 Armatimonadota bacterium
GGCGCGATGGCAGATAGCCGAAACACCCTTCGAGCAGCTTCTGGAAGGGTTCCTCACGGGGGCGGGCCGCCCGCTGACGGTGGACTGCCTCACTAACGAGATGGCTGTCCTGCTGAACCGCGACACCGAGTCCATGGGCCGCATCGTGCGCAAGTTCCTCTCCGATTCGGCGCACTTCGCCGAAATGGAAGGCGACACGTTCGCGCTCGCGTCGTGGGTGCTCGCCACAGACTACGACAGCGCCTCGGATATCCTCTTCTACAACTTCATGGATGCGGGCGACGTCGAGCCGTTCCGCAAGGCGGCCGGCAAAGTGGACTGGGCGGCGGATGCCACCGGGGCCGCCATCCAGATGGTGCTCGAGTCGCCGGAGCCGGTTCCGTTCAAAGCTCTCTCGTTCTTCGCGTGGGAGGCTCTGGGCGTGGACTTCGACTCGGCGGCCCTGTACGAGTCAGTTCTGGCGGACCCGGAGATCGTTGTCGCTTCCACGCAGCAGGTTTACAGGGAAGGAGCCGGGCGCTCGCTGCTGGACGGGCTCAAGAAGCTCGGAGCGTCCATCAAGGACGAGTTCGAGGAAGACGAAGAGGAGGAGAGCGCTCCTCCGGCGCTCACCGACGCCGATTTTGAGGAGATTGCTCGCATCGTCGAAGGCCGCACCGAGACGACGCTTCTGTCGGACGTGATGCTTCAGATCTTCGAGATCGAGGAGGGCGAGCGCGCCTACGAGCCGACCGAGCAGATGCTCGTCGAGCACCTGCGCCACGACCCGCGCTTCGCCTGGCTCGGAGCGGGCCGCTTCCGCCCGGTGGGCTTCGTTCCCGAAAACGTCCTCGCCGTGCCCGAAGCGCTCGTGATCCCCGAATACGACTTCGCCAACATCGAGGGCGAGCGCTTTGACCTCGAGATGGAAGTCGCCGGACTTGAGAGCAAGCTTGCGACGGAAGTGCACGCGCTTCTGGTGCAGGACGTGGGCGACGAGGACGAGCCGGAGCGCCCCGCAAAGCGCCCGGATCAGGCCTCTTGCGTGCTGATGTACCATCACAAGCAGCAGGGCACCTTCCCGCTGGCGCAGATACCCGAGGGTCTGTTTTCCGCCGAGCCGCCGGTTCAGGAGATCGTCCTCGGCGACGGCGATACGCAGTTCTCTGCCTGGGTCAACCTGTCCACGCGGCTCGTGTATGGCCTGGGCGATTTTTACACACGCCACGACATGCCGATCTCGGGAGGTATCTTCCGCATTCACGCGACACGCCACGCCGACCGCTTCGATCTCGAGTATTCCGGCGAGACGGACGAGACCGCCTCTGTGCCGCCGGGCAGGCTGCTCGAGCTTCTGCAGCTCAAGGAAGAAGCCGACGGCGAGCGTCTTCCGACCTACGAGGTGATGTGCCGCATGCTCGAGCGCCAGACGGGCGGCATGAGCTTCCCTCATATCTTCGTCGAGCTGAACCTGATCCGCCGCGTCCGCAGGATGCTTGTCGCCTCCATTCTGAGCGGGTATCCCTGCTTCGCGCGGAACAGCAAGACCGGCCTGTGGGGGTTCGACGACAAGAAGCGCGGTCAGGCCTTCACCAAGTCGAAGCGCAAGTATGTTGTCCGGGAGTCCTGACCCCGTGCGCGCTGCCCTGGCGGGAGACTGTCGCAGTTGAGCGCGCCCCGGACGCGTTTTGCCCCGAGCCCCACGGGCTCGATGCATATCGGCAACGTGCGCAATGCGGTGTTCTCGTGGTTGTTCGCGCGGCGGCATGGCGGGTCGTTCGTGCTGCGAATCGAGGACACCGACCGCTCACGCCTGGTAGAGGGCGCGGTCGCCGAAATCAAAGAGGGGCTAACGTGGCTCGGGCTCGACTGGGACGAAGGCCCGGTCTTCCAGTCCGGGCGGCTGGATATCTACCGCGAGCACGCCCGGCGGCTCGTGGACGAGGGCAGGGCGTACCGGTGCTGGTGCAGCCCCGAGCGGCTTGCGGAGATGCGCGAGGAGCAGAAGGCGGCTGGCCGGCCCACAGGCTACGACCGGCACTGCCGTGAAGACTCGCACGGGCGCACCGAAGACGAGCCCCACGTCATACGATTCGCCATGCCCCTCGACGGCGAAACCTCGTTTCACGACGAAGTGCGGGGAGACATCAGCTTCGACAATGCGCTCATTGACGACTTCGTGATGATCAAGGCAGACGGCTTCCCGACCTATCAGTTCGCCAGCGTGGTAGACGACCATCTCATGCAGATCACCCACGTCATCCGGTCGGACGAGTGGGTCGCGAGCACGCCCAAGCATGTGCGGCTGTACGAGGCTCTCGGGTGGGAGCCGCCGAAGTTCGTGCATCCGTCCCTCATTCTCGGGCCCGACCGCTCTAAGCTCTCGAAGCGGCACGGGGCCACGTCGTTCGTCGAGTTCGTGGAGCGCGGCTACCTGCCGGATGCGCTGGTGAACTTCCTGTCGCTTCTGGGCTGGTCGCCGCGCGACGACCGCGAGGTGATGACCCGCGACGAGCTGATCGCCGCGTTCGATATCGAAGGCATGGTGAACCATCCGGCCGTCTTTGACGTCCAGAAACTGGAGTGGATCAGCAGGCAGCACCTGCGTCTGCTTCCGGACGCCCGGCTGGCGGCCCTTGCCCGGCCCGTGCTCGAAGCGCGCGGGCTCGTATCGGCCCCGGCGGATCCGGGCGCGGACGCCTACATCGCGGCGGTCTGCGGCCTGATGAAAGAGCGCCTGACGGTGCTGCCCGATATCGCGGACGTGGCGGGCTACTTCTTCAGTGACGATTTCGATTACGATGAGAAGGGCCGCAAGTGGTTTGCCGGGGACGGGGCGCGCGATTTGTTCGAAGCGCTGGCAGAGGCGCTTCAGGCGGTTGACTGGAACGAGGAGTCCATCGAGGCCGCCATTCGAGCGGCCGGGCAGACGATGGGGCGCGAAGGCGGGCGCATCATCCACCCCGTGAGGGTTGCGGCCACCGGCCAGACAGCCGGCCCGAGTCTTTTCGCCGCGCTTGCCGTACTGGGCAAAGAGCGCGTTACGGCGCGGCTGCGGCGCGCGGGCGCTTACGCGGAACACATAAATGCCAATCATTGACACCTACACACTCTTCGGCTCGTGGCCGGCGGGCGGCGCGGACCTCTCGCTGGAACAACTGAAGCGGGCCGTGGCGGGGCGCGGCATCGAGAAGGCCATTACGCATTCCACCGATGCCATCTTCGAGGCTGACACCCGGATTCTGGGGATGACGCGGAAGGCTCTTGCCGAAGTGCCCGGATTCGCGCCCGCCGCCGTGCTCGACCCCAGCCGGTACATCAAGCCGTGGGAACTGGCCGCCGAGATCGCCGGGCAGCCGTTTGCCTGCGTCCGGTTCTTCCCGGAGGTGCACAACTGGCCGGTCGGGTCGTATGCTCCTTTCGAGATGTGTCTCGAAGCGCTCGCCCCGTCGGGGGTGCCCGTCTCCGTGGCCATCACCTCTACCGGGCAGATTACCGGGCTGTCAAAG
>JAGVUD010000068.1 GCA_019136435.1 Armatimonadota bacterium
GGACACGGACTACGCCTTCACTCGCGGCGGAAGCGTCTATGCGTTCGCCACCTACGAGCGGTTCACCGACTTCCAGAACGCCTGGCAGTGGAATCCCGGCGACGACTTCAGCGTCAGGGAGCCGGGCCGCTGGACGGCGGACAGCAGGATGCGCGTCACCACGGTGGGGTTCGGCTTCGACTATCCCGTGCGTCCGCGCAAGCTCGATCTGCTTCTCGACCTGACTCATTCGGTCAGCAACGGGGGCATCGCGCTGTTCAGTCCGCTCGGGACCTCCGCGAACGACAGGAACGCGTACACCCCGCTCCCGTTCGAGAGTGTCGAGGACAGCAAGCTGATGCGGCTGGATGCGCGGCTCAGGTATGCCTTCGATCACCGTCTCACGGGGTCGCTGGGATGGGCATATGAGCGGTTCGACTACGGGGACTATCAGGCGGAGGGCTTCACGAACAGCCCTGTGCAGACGTCAAACGGCACGTGGAGGACGATTCTGGCGGCGGGAACACTTTGGAAGCCATACAGCGTCAACATGTTGTACGGCAGATTGAGCTTCAAGTTCTGAAGGTTCGGGTCATTCCTGTACCTCTCCAGGCGCCCCGGCAGTGTCCGGGGCGCCTTTCTAATGGTCAGGGCCACCATGTGGCGCCCGGTTCCAGAACGGCCTCGCTCCATGTGAGCCACCCCTCACCAACCCGGCCGGCGCCCGTGCCCGGGTCACTGCTGTTCCACGTGCCATAGCGGATGGCGATGGCCTGGGGGCATTCCGAAGCGATGGTGATCGTTCCTCGACTGGCCTCCAGCCACAGGACTCCCCAGGGCAGCACGATCGGAGTGCGGAAATCTCTGTCTTCCGGAATGCGCGGCGCGATCTGCACCGACTCCCTGCCCAGAACCTCAACGCCAAGAGCGCCGTGCAGGAGGGCGGCGAAGTAGTCCGCGTTCCATCCCTGAATCACCGGGCCGCAATTCTCGCCCGTTTCGCCCAGAAGATACTCGTGGGGGGTGTAGTCGCCGAACTCCTCCAGGTCCCAGCGGCCGACGCGGCGCATCAGTTCTTCAGCGTCTTGCGGATAGCCGCCGCGGAAGCGCCCGAGCGCGTCCATGAAGCTCAGAAACGGCCAGACCCCGCCGTTGTGATAGTCCCCGGGCGTGTTGTTGAACGGCTCTCGGTACGGCCAGGTCTCGCGAATGCCCCAGGGGGCCATCGCGCGGTTCAGCGCCGCGTAGACGCGCTCCAGCCGGTCGGGCGGAATCAGCCCGAAAACCGCGCCGATAAGCTGGTCCTGCTGAATATGCCCGTCCACCTGTCCGTCCTGCCAGCGCGTCGTGTAGAACTCGCCGTTCCACAGACCGCCATCGTCTGTGTCCGCGCCGATGATCGCGGCCGCTCTTGCGCCGAGCGCCTCGTATCGTAGCGATGACTCAGTATCCCCCGCAATCGCAGCCATATCCCGCGCGGCCCGAAGCGCGGCAAGCCAGGCGAACTCGAAGTGCGGCGCGTGCCTGCGCCCCTCGACGCCCGGAACGTCCTTCCAGTCAGCCCAGTACGAGCCCTGCTCCAGCATACCGTCGCCGTCCGTGTCGCGCGCCGCCAGCCATTCCATGGCGCGCTTTGCGTCCGGCCAGATGCGTCTGACCAGATCGTCATCGTGCGTGAAGCCGTGATAGCGCTTGAGGCGCAGCAGGAAGTAGCAGTTGATGTCGAGGTCGTCTTCGCGCTCGATGATTGGCAGGATGGTCGTCGGGGTCTTCCCGTCCGGGCGCACGTGCTGGGCGGTCTCCTCCAGCATTCTGCGTTCCAGATCGGGCCAGAACACGACGTGCGCCCAGCTCGTCCAGAACGAGTCCCGCTGGTTGAGTTCGCAGTAGCCCATCGTGATGACTATCTGCTTCGTAATACGCGTCAGATACACTGCCGCGGGTAAGTACCAGCGCAGGTACTCGTCCAGCTTCGCATCCCCAACCGACGGCAGCAGGCTCGAGAACTCCTCCGTGGCCGCCGCAAGCTCCTGCCACGTCGCAAGTGCGCATTGGGCCAGTTGCCCGACCCCGGCCAGTTCTTCCGCATAGTATCCGTCCGGGTCGTAGTACGCGAGCACGAATCGCACCGTCCGCGAGCCGTGCGCAGGCACGCGAACCCGCGCGCTTGCTCGCCAGCCGTTTTCTGGCGCGCCCGGTTCCGACTCATCTGCGTCCGCGAAGAGCACAGCCACGCGCTCCGTGCCCTCCATCAGAGCGTGCCCTGCTCCCATCTCGAACACCGCCGAGACGTCCATCGCCTCATCGCGTTCGCTCGTCAGTGTGATCTCCGCGAGAATGACCGGCAGAGAGGTTCGGAACGCGTCCTGACGGGCAACAGGCGAAAATGAGCGGATGCGCGCGCGCACTCCGGGAGTGCCCGGGTCCGAAACCTCCAGCGACGCGAACGGGAACGCCCGCTCCGCGCGAACGCTCGCAAACTCCTCCGTCGCGCGCGCCTGCCCGCCGCATTCTATGAGCAGCCTGCCTCCCGGAAGCTCTTCCAGCCATGGCCCTTCGCGGCTGGGGTTGACCATAATGCGCGAGAGAAACGCCCCGCCCCCGGTAATCTGCCCGCAGATTCCGAAGTTGCCGATGGGGAAGCCGCCACCCTCGCGGCGCCGGTCTTCGCCTCCCGCCGCCTCCGCGGCGAGCGCAATCAAGAGGGCAAGAGCGGTTGCAAGTATAAGTAGAGCGGAGAAGTCTGTTGCGTATGTCACGAATGATGATTTTGCCAGAAATGACACGATTCCTTCGCCGTCTTGCTCTCCTCCCGGCCGTTTTGCCGCTCGGTGCCGCCTGCGCGGTGCTGACGCTGCTGCCGTGCCCGGCGTCCTGCGCGCCGGGTCCGTTCGCCAAAACCCCCGTGCTGTCGGTCAACGAGGCCGAAATCCTCGCCGACGGCAAGCCCGTCCGCGGGATGTTCGTGTTCTGGCACATCACGGACGTGAAGGCGGCCGATGAGAAGCGGGTGCGCGCCGAGTTTGCCCGCATGCGCAGGCTCGGTTTCATCGGGGTGGGGCTCGAGGCGGGATGGAAACAGATGAACCCCGCTCCGGACACCTTCACCTTCAACGCCGCCGGAACCGACCTGCTCATCAAATGGGCGGCGGCCGAGGGCCTCTGGGTTCACCTGCTTCTGACGCCGCATTATACGCCAGACTGGGTGTTCACGAATCACGGCGATGTGAAGATGAAGGACCCGGAAGGGAAGAGCGCGGACGGATCGTTCATGACCTTCAGCCCGTATTCGCCGGCCGTCGAGGATCAGGCGGCCTTTCAGGCAAAAGCCGTCGCCCATTTCAGCCGCCACCCCAACATCCTCGCCTTCTGGCTCACGAACGAGCAGGGCTTCGGCGCGAAGTGGCTCGACTGCTCGAAGTGGGGGCTCGCGGCATGGCGCGACTGGCTGAAGAGCGTCAACTCTGATGTCAGCTTCTGGAACAAGCGCTGGTCCTCCGATTTCGC
>JAGVUD010000357.1 GCA_019136435.1 Armatimonadota bacterium
CCGCCGGCTAGATCAGGCTGACCGGATCAAGGTCAACCGTGATTTCCGTACGCCACTGCCTCGCGCCGGAAGCCGCGAGCAGCGAAAGCACATCGGAACGCTTAGCCGCGCGCAGAACCATGTGCCACCGGTAGCGCCCTTTGAGGCGCTCGATCGGGGCCGGAGACGGCCCGAGGACTTCCACCTCAGACGCGTGCGCTCTGAGGGAGGAGGCCGTGGCTTCGGCGAGCTGCTGGCACTCGGCGAGGGCGGCGCACTGTACGAGGATGCGGGCAAGTGAAGCGAAGGGCGGCCATGAGAGCTCTTCGCGGGCAGGCAACTCCGCTTCGTAGAAACGCCGAAAGTCGTGCTCGGCCGCCGCCTGTATCGCGTAATGCTCGGGCTGGAAGGTCTGCAGAAGCACGCGCCCGGGCATCTGCCCCCTGCCGGCCCGTCCGGCAACCTGAGTCAGCAGTTGAAAACCCCGCTCCGCCGCGCGGAAGTCGGGCATATGCAGGCCCGTATCGGCGTTCACCACACCCACGAGCAGCACTCCCGGAAAGTCGAGGCCCTTTGCGACCATCTGCGTGCCGATCAGCACATCGGCTTCGTGTGACCGGAAGGCTTCCAGAATAGTGACAAGCGAGTCCTTCCCGGACGTGGTGTCGCGGTCCATCCTCAGGATTCTGGCGTCGGGAATCACCTCCGCCAGTTCCTGTTCCACCCTCTGAGTTCCCACTCCGAAGCTGGCGATCTTCACGCCTCCGCACTCCGGGCAGGTCGCCGGAGCCGGAATCCGCCACGCGCAGTGATGACAGCGCACGCTATTGTCCGTGCGATGCAGCTTGCCGCTGACCGCGCAGTGCGGGCAGTTCACGACGTAGCCGCACTCACGGCACAATACGAAAGTCCCGAACGCCCGCCTGTTCAGGAAAAGAATGGCCTGCGCCTTTCGGGCAACTGTTGAGCGCAGCTCGTCGCGTAGCGGGTCGCTGAGAACCGTGAGCGTGCCTGCCTTCGCATACTCCCTCATGTCAACGACGCGCACTTCGGGCATCGGGCGGGAGTCCACGCGCTCCGGGAGGTCGAGCAGCATCGAGCGCCCCGCCTGAGCGCGGTAGTAAGTCTCAACCGCCGGAGTAGCGCTGCCCAGGACGAGCGGGACAGTCGAAACCTGCGACAGCCTCCGGCAGATGTCCCGGGCGTGGTAGCGCGGATCGGAGTCCTGCTTGAAAGCCCCCTCGTGCTCCTCATCCATCACGATAAGCCCGAGATCACTGAGAGGCGCGAACACCGCCGAACGGGGCCCGACCACAACAGACGCCTCGCCCGACTGAATCCGCCGCCATTCATCCGCCCGCTCACCCGCCGAAAGCCTGCTGTGCAGCACCGCAAGCCCTCCCCCGAACCACGCCCGGAACTGAGCCACCGTATGCACGGTCAGCGCTATCTCCGGAACCAGCACGAGCGCGCGCCTGCCCGCTTCAAGCGCGTGGCTGATTGCGCGGAGATAGACCTCGGTCTTTCCGCTCGCCGTCACCCCGAACAGCAGAAACTCGCGGCACTGGCGGGCATCCATCGCCTCACATATCTCCGAAAGCGCCCGCCCCTGATCTGCCGTCAGGTCGTGCGACGACCGGGGCGCCGCCAATTCCCTCGGCCGCCGCGCCGACTCGGAATCGGCCGACGCGACCACTCCGGCGACTACAAGACTCTTGAGGGCAGGGCGAGGGTTCGTCCCCGTGCGGGAAAGCTCGGGCGCGGACATCGGCGCTTCGGCGCCGATCAACTCCCGCAGCACCGCCGCCTGGCGCGGTTTCCGCTTCTGGTTCTCTTCGAGCCAGCGCCCAGCCTCAGCGGCGGAAGGAACACAGTAGAGAAGCTCGCGTCTCGGAGCGCCAGTGACGGCCACGTCGAACTCATCGCGAAGCCAGCCATGCTTGCGCAACCGCGAGACAGCGTTCTGGGCGGCCGCGCGCCCGAACTGCCTGATCAAGCTCTCCATCGTCACCGCGCCGCCCGCGCGCACCGCTTCCAGAACCGCCAGGGCGCCAGGACCGCATTTCGGGTCGCTCTTCGGCGGCCCGTCGGCCAGTGTCACCCTCCGGACAATACGCCCGCGCATTGCAGGAGGGGTCATCATTCGCAGGCACGAGCCTACAGACGAGAACCAGCGCTCGGCCATCCAGTGAGCCAAGGCAACCCTGTCCGGCGGAACGTCGCCGGAAGCGTAACGGCCGATGATCGCGCGAGTGCGCGATACATCGGCCGTTTCAAGAAGCTCCACGACGTAACCCAGGCGCACCATCGTCTGGAACGGGACGACGACGCAGGCCCCGGGCACGGCGTCCGCCATATCCGGCGGAAGCTCGTACGTATACTCCTGCGACAGGGCGCCGCGATCCGTCAGTACGGCGACCCGGGCGTACACCTACGCGCCCGAGGCGGCGCTCAAACCGGCCTCCTTGCGAAGCGTGTCCGCCATGTCTTTCCGCTCCCAGGTGAGATCGAGGTCATCGCGGCCGAAATGCCCGTAGCTGGCCACCTGCGCATAGATCGGCTGCCGCAGGTTCAGGTGGTTGATGATGCCTCTCGGCGTCAGGTCGAAGTACTTCAGAATCAGCTCGGAGATCTTCTCTTCAGCGATCTTCGCCGTCCCGAAGCTGTCAACGACAACGTTCATGGGCTGGGCTTCGCCGATGGCGTATGCTACCTGAATCTCGCAGCGATCGGCAAGACCGGCGGCAACAACGTTCTTCGCGATGTATCGCATCATATAAGCGGCCGACCGGTCCACCTTGGTCGGGTCCTTCCCCGAGAACGCGCCGCCGCCGTGCCGCCCCATGCCGCCGTACGTATCAACGATAATCTTCCTGCCGGTGAGACCGGTGTCGCCGTTCGGTCCGCCGACCTCGAAGGACCCTGTGGGATTCACATAATACTGCGTGTCGTCGAGATACTCCGCCGGAACGATCGGCTTGATCACCCGTTCGATCACGTCAGCGCGAATCGTCTCCTGCGGCACCGCCGGATGGTGCTGGGCGGAAACGACGATCTTGTCTATCCGCACAGGCTTGTCGTCTTCGTACTGCACGGTGACCTGCGTCTTGCCGTCGGGGCGCAGATAGTCCACGCTGCCGCTGCGGCGCACGGCCGCGAGCTGCCGCGACAGCCTGTGCGCCAGCATGATAGGCATCGGCATCAGTTCGGGGGTCTCGTTGCAGGCAAACCCGAACATCATGCCCTGATCGCCAGCGCCGCCGGTATCCACGCCCATCGCGATATCAGGGGACTGCCCGTGTATGGCAGCCAGGACACCGCAGGTCTCTCCGTCAATGCCCATCTTCGCGTCGGTGTATCCGACTTTGCGAAGCACGCGCCGCACAATACCGGGAATGTCAACGACGGCTTTGGTTGTCACCTCGCCCGAAACCAGAACAAGCCCGGTGGTAAGCAGGGTTTCGCAAGCCACACGAGACATCGGGTCGGCCTCGAGCATGGCGTCCAGAATGGAGTCGGAGATCTGGTCCGCGAGCTTGTCGGGATGCCCCTCAGTGACGGACTCGCTGGAGAATAGGTACTTCTTGCTCAAATTGTCCTCCTTAAGGCTCTGCTCTTTATACCACAAAAACCAGAACGGGCGGAATACTCTACCGCCTACTGGAAAAGCTCCATCAGCGACAGAGCAAACAGCTGATGCCCGCGATCGTCCGGGTGGTTGATGCTGTTGGCGAGCAGTGTGGGGTAGGGAATCCCTTCCTGCAGCAGATGGCCCCAGCGCAGCGAAGCATCGGCGAGGGCCACCTTCTTCTCCCACGCAAACTGCCTGAGTCCGGCGACGTAGGGCCGCGGGTCGGTGTTGAGGCGCGGAGTGTCCTTGCCCATCCAGTCCGGCTTCACGAAGTGCGGAGTAAGGATAACCCACTCCGAGCCCACTTCTTCGAAGCGCTCCTGCAGATATGCGTACTTCTTCCGGACATCTTCGGGCTTCATCCACGCATCGTTGACGAACTCCATCACGATCAGATCCGCGCGCGCATCCAGCACCTTCTCCTTGAAATTGTACTGAGACCCCGGCGGTTCGTTCAGGAAGTTGTCCGATGTGCGTCCGCCCCAGGCGACGGTTGTGAGCTGGATATCGGCTTTGGGGAAGCGCTTGCGAAGCAGATCCAGAAACTGATGCTGATATCTGTGAGCGTCATCGCTGGTATTGCCGCCAGCCGTGACGCTGTCTCCCCACGCGATGATCGTCACTTTCTGCCCGCTCTGCAGCTTGGCCCATGTCTTGGGCAGAAGCGCGGCCGCCGGCGGGGGCCCTTCGTGCTTCGGAACGGGGTAGCTCTCCGCGATGACAGGATAGAGGCTATCCTGTTTCAGGGCCGGGAGGCGGCCTTCCACCCAGATGTTCGCCAGTCGCTTCTCGCCAGCCTTCGCCTCCGGCGGAACAGGTATGGAGACAACGGGCTTGCCCTTGCGCAGCGTCACCTTGCCGGAAGCGTCAACGAAGATGCTGTCAACCCGTCCGATCCCGTGGTCGTAGTCCAGCCAGATGGAGCCGTTCTCCGGTATGGAGCCGCCCTCGAGCCGCCCGAACTGACCCCACTTGCCGTCGAGTTGATAGTCTTTCCCGAGCACGTACGCCGCCGCGTTCCCGGGCCCGGACTTGACGCGCAGGCTCCCGGCGTCGAGGAGGCCCGGCTCTGTGATCTCCGCATTGCGTACCCCGAAGATGCGGAAGCCTTTCGCCCATTCGGGGCCCTGCGCGTTGAACAGCGGCAGCTTGTCGTAACGCTCGTCGCGAACCCGGACGATCGGCGCGGGGTCCACTCGGAAGGTGACAGCCTCGTCAATCGTGACCCGGCGCCCGCCGGCTCTGACCTCCTGGGGCATCACTCGCACCTGCCACTTTCCGGCCAGTTGAATCGCGGGGCCGGGGTCGCCGACGCAGGATGCGGCGACAGCGGAAATCACAGCAAGTATCATCAGGTTTCTCCTGTAGGAATTCGTTCTGCGGGTGTCGAGCTTGTGCATCTTGAAGCAGCTCCGGCCCGGCGCCCGCCGGCAAGAGCTCAGCAGGCGGAGGCTGAAACCCTCTGGATTATACTCCAATGCCGGCTGAGGCAAGAGGGAATGCCCGGCAGTGAGACGTAGGTAACTTCAGCAGACCTCACGGACAGCAGGGAGACATACGTGCCAACAGCAGAGCTTCTCGATGCCGTCATTCAACTCGACGGCGACCGCCTGACCCTTTCCAACAACCGCATGCTGCGCCAGATAAGCCTTGTAGGGGGGCTCTTCGCCACGACAAGGCTCGTGAACCGGGCGACAGGCCGTGAGTGGGCAGCCCCTGCGGGCCCGCCGCGGAGCTTCCTCTCATTTGCAGGCCACGCCGCACCGGCCGATTCCGAGGTTTCACTCGCGCAGGCATCTCTTGAGGTCGTGGAGCGCCCTGTCGCGGAGCAGCCGCACGTTCGAGCTACCATGGTGGTGAAACTCTGGGGGATCACGCTGGGCAGAACCTACGTCATATACCCGGGCTGCCCCGCGACAGCCTGCTGGACGGAGGTGAACGGCACAATCGAAGGCCGCGAGGAGGCGCAGGCCTGCGACAGACGCGGCAGGCGGCTCCTGCCTGAGTCCGCGGCCGCGCCACCCGCCCACAGAGACGTCCACGACTGGCTGCAGGTCCGCGACCCTCACCTTCGCGTGCGGAATACCCGATTCACCGACTGCACGGACTTGAACGACAGCTACGTTCAGGAGGAGGAACGGGACGCCTTCGACACCCACGTGCCGTGGCTGCTCGAAGGAAACCTGCTCGTTGCCGAGAGCCTGATTGACGGCGAAGGCTTCTATCTGCTGAAGGAGTCGCCCGTGCTGGCCGACCAGCCGGACCATCCGGATGCCGACTTCCTGTGCGACTTCTCAAAGGGTCTCATCGCCCAGACGGGGTGGGGACTGACACCCTCAGACGTGGTCAATGCGCCGGCAGTGCATTCGTGGAGGACGGTCGTCGGGGTGTTCGGCCCCGTCGAAGGGGACGCCCAGACCGCGGTCAAGTCCTATCTCAGGAACAGGTGCCGAGAGGTTCCGGGCAGAGACTGGCTGGTGACAGCCAACCAGTGGGGCGACCGAGGGGAGGGCAAGCAGCTTGGCGAGGCCTTCGTTCGCGCCGAGATAGACAGATGCGCGGAGCTTGGCATCGAGGCGTACATGCTCGACGCCGGATGGCAGGTGGGAGACATCTCGAAAGTTAGTCCGGACGGGCCGGAGTCGCCGTTCTACGGACGCGAGGAGTTCTGGGCCGTGGACAGGGCCAAGTTCCCGGATGGGCTGGGGACCCTGGCGGACTATGCGAAGCAGCGGGGAGTTCAACTCCTGTTCTGGCACAACCCGGACCCGACAGACCAGAACGCGAATCACGAGCGGGACGCAGGTCTCCTGCTTTCGCTCTGGAGGGACTACGGAGCGCGCGTACTGAAGATTGACGGCGTCTGGAACATCACGCGCCTGGCGGAGATGCGCAACCGCGCCATGCTGGAGCGCGTGATCGAGGAGAGCGGCGGCGAGGTGTCCTTCCAACTTGACATCACTCAGGGTGTGAGATGGGGCTTTGTGGGAGCGATTCCGCTCGGGGTGCTGTTCGTCGAAAACCGCTACACGCACTGGAGGAACTACTTCCCGTACAAGGTGCACCGCAACCTGTGGGAACTGTCCCGGTATCTGCGCCCCCAGCGTCTGCAGTTCGAGTTCCTGAACAACGCCGCGGATCGCGCCGCCTTCTATCAGCCCGACTTCCCCGTAGACGATCCGTTCAGGCCGGACAGGTACACGCTGGACTACATCTTCGCGACGGTCATGTTCGCAAACCCGCTGGCTTCTATGGAGCCTTCGGCGCTGACAGCAGAGCAGTGCCGGCAGCTTCGCCCGGCGCTTGCCGCCTACACTGCAATTCGCGATGAGATGTTCCGCGGAGAGATTTACCCGCTCGGAGAGAAGCCCTCGGGGCGTTCGCTGACGGCTTTTCAGTCGCACAATGCTACGCTCGGGACAGGCTTCGTGTGCGTCTATCGCGAGGCGACAAGCCGCTCAGACGCCGTCATCCAGCTCCACGGGATGCCTGACCCGTCGGCGTATCAGTTCGAAAAGCTGCTCGGACAGGGCACAGTTACAGCGCATGGCGACGCGTGCGTCTTTCATCTGCCTGAAGAGCGCAGTTACGCCCTGTTCCGGTACTCTCAGCGCTGACTTACTGATCGCCCTGAGCTTGTTCTGGCGGCCAGACAACCACGGACGGCCGGTACCCAAGCTGTCTGCGCGCAGTTTCGACGTGCTCGACGTTGTCCGGGTGTTCGCTGAACGCGTAGTAGAGTTCGAAGGGCGGACGGTCTTCCGCGTCGAGCGCCAGCCCCAGGAGTTGAACGGCATCGGCTTCGTACACAATCTCTTTCGCCAACTCCGGCCTCCGGGGCCAACGCCGGCCGCTTCCATGCAGCACCGCGCCGATGCGCACCACGCAGCAGGACAGACCCTGATGACTGTAGGCGGAGCAGAGCGCTTCGCCCCACGCCTTGCTGGCGCCGTAGAGATTGACCGGCCTCGGCGCGGCATCAGGCCCGGACGGCGGAATCACCGGGTGGCCGTAAACGGTCTGGATGGTGGATGCGAACACGAACCGGCGCGCTCCGGCTTCCAGCGCCGCTTGCAGAACTGTATATGTTGATATAACATTAGCTGGCAGAAGTTGGTCAAAGCTAGCCAGAGGGTGCGGGTTCGCCGCCAGATGAAGCACGCTGTCGCACCCTGCCACCCCTGCCCGGGCTACATCCGGGTCGCTCAGGTCGCCAATGATCCAATCTCCCTGAGAGACGTCCTCGGGTCTCCGCAGATCGGTCAGCCTGAACGCGTAGCGGCCGGCATTGGCACGCACAAAGGCGGCGCCAATTCGTCCCGCGGCGCCGGTCACAAGAAGCGTCCGCATCAGAGTGCTACCCCGCCGGGCGGCGAGATGGCCGGGCTATCGTCCTGCCTCAATCTTCCTCGATCAGCGGCTCGCGGACGACTCCCGGATCGGTGAAGATGTCGGAATCGTCGCGGCTGCGAGTGGAGAACTCCGAAACAACGGCGCCGTCCGGTCCCGCCTTGAACCAGTGTTTCGTGCCGGGAACGAGCGTGTACTGGTCGCCCGGCCTCAGAATGATCTCCTTCCTCACCCGGCACCACTTCGTGGGAGGGTCCACGCTGATGGACTCACTCGGCGGGCCGTCAACATACAGAAACACTTCACCCCAGCGGCAGCGGAATGTCTCTTCCTTGCCCGGTTCGCCCGCGACCGGGGGATGGTGGTGCTCCGGACAGGTCTGTCCGGGAAACAGTACGAGTTCCTTGGCGCAGCACCGCTCGGTGTTCACATAGGTCAGTATCTCGAGTCCCTGCAGATCAAGGTCGCCCAGACCAAAATCCGCCACCTCGACTCGCGTCCTCTCCTCGTCAGTCAATACAATGCCTGCCTTGTCGAAATATTCAAGGGCGCGCTGCTGCGCCCGGCGAATCTCACTACGTTTCATATCTGCGTTTTGAGTCCTCCTGTATCACTGGAGCGTTGAGCCTATTCTACACCCTCACGGCGCCCGTGTCGCGGGGTGCGCGGCGGCTGGCGCGTCAAGGATATTGCGAAGGCCGACCGCGATTTTCCCTGTCGAGTTTCATCGGGGTCTAGACCCGCGAGCCCGTCGCTGGTATCATAGCTCCCAGCAGTTTGCGCAGGCGGCGCTGCCCCGTGGGCATCGGCCCGGTCAGGCGCCGCCGCACACAATCCCGGCCGCGCACGGCACAGGGTGCGGCGCGGCCCAGGAAGGGCGGTAACACTATGTCTCGCTTCGTTGTCTGCATCAGAGCCGCTGCGTCTGCCTTGGCTTTGGTGCTTCTACTGACGCTTCCAGCGGCCGCGCAGCTGACCTCGGACGGCCGCTACAAAGGGCCGCTGGACCAACTCAACGACCCCACTGACGCGGGCCATCCCTACAGCTTCCGCGGCATCCACGCTGCCTGTTTCGGATCCCAGAGGCAGGGAGCATCAGTCGGAGGGGATTACGGAGACTCCTACGGAGGCGGCGAAACGATTGCGAGCAATGACTCGGGTGCCGGATACTGGGCCGTGAGCGACGTTCTGGAAGGCAGCTACGCCATCGCGTTCGCGCGGATACGGGAATTCCCGCGTGCGCTGTTCTACAACCTCAACGCCGGCGCGAAATATGTCCGTTACAGAAACACGCCCGAGTACTACCCGTCGGCGGTGTTCTGGCGGGCCCCTGCTCTGTTCTTCGGGCAGCAGTTTCAGGCTTTCGGATCCTCGGTGACATCTGTGTCGGCGCGCGTGCCGGGTCAGTTCACCCCGGTGAGGGTGACGATCCACGACGGTGACATCAACGGACCCCAGATCGGGCCCGCCCGACTCCTGGTGACCAACTTCGCTGACGACAACGCTGCGTGCTGGAGCGCGGGCGAGGTGCCGACCGTTCCCGGGCACTACTACACGGCCAAGTTCGTAAATGCCGATGACGAGTTCGGCGCGCAGAGCCTTCAGCTCTTCTACTCGCCGGGACAGTGCCTGGCAGGCGACTGCTTCTACGGGGGAAAGAGCTGGATTGCGGACCCGGTGACCAACGAACCCGTTGAGGTTGCCGAGCCACTCAAGACCGTCGTCGGAATGGATACGGACGGAATCACAAGCACGGTGTACACGAGCACCGCATATCTGAATGAGTATCTGGGCGCCACGCGCATGGTGCCTGTCAACGCGGGGATGTGCGGACAGACATTCACGGCAAGAGGAAACAGCGTTCTCGCCGCGGACTTCCGCATCTGGAATCCGTGCTACGTGGGCGGCCAGCTCTTTATTCCGGACATGCAGGTGGCTGTCTTCGAAGGGCCGGGCCCGGATGGAACGGGCGTGAACCAGATCGGGCCGACCAAATACGCCAGAACCAACTGGGGCATCAACAATGGACGAACGGTGGTCACGTGGTATCCCGGCGAGGTTCCTGTTGCGGCGGGTCAGAGCTACTATCTGCGCATCACTCCCGTTCCCGATTCGCCAGGAGGCTTCTTCCAGCTCTGGGTAACGAACGAAGACGAATACGCGGGCGGTCATGCATATCTGGGCCAGGCTTTCCCGCTTACGCCTCAGGCCTATGACCTCTCGTGCATGATTCTTGAGGAGACCAGCCCGGGAAGCGCCACAATGGCAAAGGTGAACCTCACCAACAAGTCCGGCGCGGAGTTCTCTTCACCGGACTGCACCCTCAGAGGATCAACCACGGCCCTGATCGAATGGGCGACGCCCTACACGAACTCAACCGGCAAGCTGGAATACGGGTCGGAGAAGCCCTACACGGACAGCGTCATCGTCAGCACTCCCTCTGCGGCGCACTCGGTCACGCTCACGGGGCTTAAGCCAGCCACGCTCTATCACTGCCGTATCACGGCCGCCGCGCCGGGCAAGAGGGACGCGGTATCGAAGGATTTCGCGTTCTTCACAGAGCCGGAGACTCCGAATCTGCTCACCAACGGCGATTTCGAAACGGGAAGCCTGACCGGCTGGACTCTGTTCGGGCGCAGACTGCCCGGCCTCAGAAACGACAGGTTCGTGGGGGATATCCGCCCGCACACGGGAACCTACTACGTGGGCGGCGCATGGAACGACTCGCCGAACACCTCCCCGGCGGGCGGCGCGTTCCAGACGGTGACGGTTGACCCGATGCAGCCGGTCACGCTGCGCGGCTGGCTGTACACATTCCAGGGCTACCCCGCCCACGACGTGAACTTCAGCGCGCGATACGACTCCATGTGTCTGGGAAGAATCGGCATTGACCCCACCGGCGGCACTAATCCCGCCGCATCCTCGGTAGTCTGGTCCATGGCCTCTTCCGGTCAGGACTGGTATGACCCCAACGCCACGGGCAAGTACGTTGACCTCGCGTTGACCGTTCAGCCCCAGAGTTCCTCCGTGACCGTCTTTGCCGAAGCAGGACAGATTCAGATACCGGGAGAGGCCGTGCCGGCTCAGTTCGGCTACTGCGCATACGCGTGGGATGATTTCCACCTGTCGCAGGCGGGAGTCACGCAGGTGGAGCATCTCGGCGACCTGACAGGGCTTCCGGACGGGCTGTTCGTAGAGCTGCATAACCTTGTCGTCTCCGCCAACCCCATTGATGCCGGCGCCCATTATGTGCAGTCGCTCGACCGCGCCTCGGGCATCCGCGTCGAGTCGGAGGACTTCCTGATGAGGGGCACCCAGGCCACCGTTCAGGGTCGGCTGTCGACCCGGCCGTCGGGCGAGCGCTACCTCGCGAACGCCACCTTCACTGACCAGGTGCCCGTCAGCTCACCGGATGCATTGACCACACGGGTCCAGTGGATCGGCAGCACGGCAATGGGCCTGAACAACACAGGCCTGCTGATGCGCACAACCGGCGTGGTCACAGCAATCGGAAGCGGATTCGTGATGATTGGCGACGGATCGCCGGTGGCGGATCTCAAGGTTGACCTGACATCCGCGGGAGGCTCGTACAGCGTGGGCCAGGCGCTCTGCGTGATTGGCGTTGTCCAGTCAGAACTCGCCTCGCAGTCAACGGTGAAGCCCGTTCTCCGCGCGCGCGACTCTGCCGATATCACTGTGGTGAACTAGACCCCGATGCGAAAGGCCGGTGCTTTCGAGCGCCGGCCTTTCTCTCATGTGGAATCTCTGCCCGCGTCGCTAATAGAGCGCGATGTCTGCTGCCGAGCGCGGCCTCAGCACAGGAATCGCCGCTGCAGGCGACGAGCCCTCAAGTTGAACGATGCCCGTAACACCCACGAACAACCCGGCGGGCGGTGGCGCCCCGGCCGAGGCCATATCCACCTTGATGCTCCCCGAGCCGTCGGCAAGAACAAAAGCCGCGGCGCCGGGGGACGACACCCTTCCGGCGGCCCTCATCAGCAGACCGACTGTCTCGAGCCCTCTGCCGGGCGCAAAGGTCCCCAGCGCGCTGATGCGGGCAATCGGCGCCGCCAGCGGCGCGCTTCCGTAGGACTGGTCGAACGAAGCTCCGCTCAGGTACCGCTCCCCGCTCGGCAGGGTGCCAAGCGTTCCCTGCACGTCGATGATCTGCCCCGTCGGAAACCCAAAGGCCGCCGCCGCCCGAATCCCGGCGCTGCGGTCTGCGCTCTCCACATAGTTGTCCCCGGCTTCGGCGGAGGAGGCTGTGACCACGACGCCCTTGATGTCCGCCGGCGTTCCGTCCTGCCCGAACTTGACCGATCCGACCGTCTGCGCTCCCGGGGCGAAAAGCTTGATGTTGTCGAAGGCCATCCAGCGACCCGCAAACTCCGCGCTTGGCCCGGTCCCGTTCAGGAAAATCGTCGCGAGCGTCGTCTCGGGCACTTCGAACGTCAGGTTCGCGTCCTCCCACATAAAGCCGGTGTCGAAATCGCCTGTCGTCACGGTATAGCTGTTTTCATCCACTCCCGCGTTCAGATCCACCCGTACCGAGACGCGAGTGTAAGGGTGCGTTGACGGGTAGCCCGGGTAGTAGGTGAAGCTCTTTCTGTTCGTTGCGCCCTGCCCGCAACCGGTAATCGTCCACACGCCCGGAGACAGAACAAGCTGCTGATACGCGCCGCCGGCTATCTGCACCCCGTGGGAGACTGCCCGCCAGCATTGTGTGCCGTCGCAGGGCACGATTCCGAACGCGCCCTCGCCGATGAGGCCGCCTGTGCCGTACAGGGTCCAGCCAAGCGGACCGCTTTCGAAAGACCCGTTGACAAGCAATTGAGACGGCGGGCCGCTTGCGGGGGTCATCTGCACGAGCGTGACATTGTCGAAACCCGTCCAGTGGGCATAGGGGTCGCCCTGGGCCGCCACGAGGAAGATCGTGACCATGCCTTCCTGCTTCACCGTGAAGTTCAAGCGGTAGGTCTTCCACTGCTGCCCGGTAATGATCGAGCTGATGTCGTAATCGTAGAGGGTGGGGGCCGTGCCGCCAGAAAGGTCAACTCGTATGTGCCCGGTGGAGTGTCCCTGGACGTAGTCATTGCCGTAGAACGAACCCGGCACGTAAGACGTATCGTTCAGAGGCCGGGTCTCCGCCTGCACGCAGGCCGAAAGGGTGTACGATCCCGGTGTGAGATAAACGCGCTGGTGCAGAAAACCATCCGAGACCCAGCCGTTGATATTCTGGCTCCACATCCGGCTCCCGTTGCAGGGGGTCATGCCCATGCTCTGCGCGGACACTTCGCCTTCCTGCGAGCCGGTCTGCGTCCAACCGGTGATGTCACCGGTCTCGAAGTCGCCGTTAGTGATGAGGTTCGCGTTCCCATGCGCCGCCAGAAGCGCCGCCAGCAGTATGGTCACTGCAACTGCTTTCATGTGACTTCTCCTTATACCGAATCCCCGTCGGGAGCCGTGCGCCGCTGTGCACTCCGGAGCCGCGCCATTTCTGTCCCCGGCGCTTGCGCAGGCAGCACGCCCGTGAAGGCCGTTGTCAGATTACCACAGCGCGGTCACCCGGTCAAACAAGGAGGCTGATTTGCCCACAATGAGGCAAGTCACGCGCGACTCGTTGCATAATAAAGGGATGGCTTCCCGCTCGCTTGCCAACGTCAATGTCTATTACCTGCTGAGCAGCGCACCCGTCTCCATAGTGCGCCGCGGAAGCGCGTACCACCAGGAGGGCAGGGCAAGGATTCTCCTTGCCATCCAGAACTACGCCGTGGTGGAAGTTGAAGGCAGTTACGACCGAGTTTACGAAGTCACCGTAACACTCCACAGCGAGGGCGCCGATTTCCTGACCTTCACATGCGACTGCCCGTACAGCTACGAAAGGCCGGAGGAGTGGTGTAAGCACAAAGTGGCCGCCATTCTGGAGATTCACGACCACTTCAAGGCGGCGTACAAACCGTCGTGGCGCGATGTTCTCGACGAGACGATCAAAGCCTCTCCGTTACTAGGCAGAGCGCGGCCGCAAGCACTTGCCTTTAGCATTCAGAGCAACCCTCCGGATTTCGATATCGTGCCGTATAGTATTCCTTGCGATGACCTTGCCGAGGAATACCGCGGCGACTGCGAGCAGGTCGCGGCCCTCATCGAGCGTGGCGGTGCCGAGCGCGGCGCCAATCAAATTCTATCGCTGCCCGCAGGCGGCCTGGCGGGGATTGTTGCTGAGGCGGCCCACATTTCGGCAGTGCGGATTCTGCTCGACGAGCGCAGGCGCTGGGTCACCACCGACAGAAGCCTGACAGCGGCACTCCCTCTTCTGGCGAGCTCCCTTGTCTACAGGGGCACGTTCGGAGCTCCGTTCCAGCAGCGGCTTCGCGTGAGCGAAAGGATGGCCGAGACAGCGCTGGAGATTCGTGAAGAGGATGGCGAGCTGAAGCTGGCGCAGTGTATCACGATCAATGGGACCGCCGTCCCCCTGCGGCGCGACAAGATTGACTTCCTCTGCAGTAATCCGGTCTGGGTACGTGCTGGGGACACAATCGCGCAGGTTGACTGCTACGAAGCCACGCTGAGTGTGCTCTTGCGCCAGAACGATCTGGTGATTCCGGAATCGGAGCAGGATGCGTTCGTGGAGGACTATCTGGCGCCGCTTGCCGCGCGGGTGCGCGTGACGGGAGCCGGAGCGTGGGAGTGGCATGACGTGCGCGCGCGCCCGGTCGGGCGCATCTACCTCAGCGAAACGCAGCAGACATTCACGGCGGAGCTTCGCTTCGCGTATGACGGCATGGAATGCCCCTTCGATCCCGCCTATCCCGCCTTGTCCTACCGGCGCGACAGCCAGAAGGGCGTCTTCCGGGTGCATCGCTCTGGCGCGGACGAGCAGGCGGCATGGAAGGCGCTTTCGAGTCACGGACTCAAACGGGCGCAACCCCCGGGCCATTTCGCGCTTCGGCAGGCGGTGTCACCGGCGGAGTTCCTCATTCACCACATTCCGGGTATTGCCGCAGCCGGTTACGAAGTCTACGGCGAGGACAATCTGCGGTCGGTGCGCGTCAACCGCTCCCGCCCGTCAATCTCCTTCAGCGTTGCCTCGGGAATAGACTGGTTCGACCTCCACGCCGAAATATCTTTCGGAGACACCTCGGCGAGCCTCAAGGCGCTGCGCAAGGCAGTTCGCCGGCGCGAGCGCTACGTAAAGCTCATGGACGGCTCAATCGGAGAGATACCCCCGGAATGGCTGGAGAAATACCGCCACCTTTTCGACGCGGGGACCGAAACCGGCGAAGGGCTTCGCCTGACGAACGCACAGGCGATGATTCTGGAGCGTATCGTTGAGGAGGAAGACCAGGCCCGCCTCGACGTGGAGTTGCAGGCACGGCTGGCAAAGCTGCGCGGTTTCAGCGCTATTGAGCCGAAGCCGCCCCCGGACGGGTTCACCGGCGAGATGCGTCACTATCAGAAGCACGGGTACGACTGGCTGCATTTCCTGCGCGAGTACAGGTTCGGCGGCTGTCTCGCCGATGATATGGGCCTCGGCAAGACGATTCAGGCACTGGCATTCGTCCAATCGCTCCGTGAGACAGAGCCAGAGCATCAGCCATCGCTGGTTGTTGTCCGGCGGTCGCTTCTGACAAACTGGCAGCGCGAGGCCGCCCGTTTTGCCCCGGGCCTCAGAGTTCTTCAGCATACCGAAGGCGATCGCCAGCGGGACCCGCGCGCGTTTGACGACTACGATCTCGTGCTGACGACCTATGGCGTCATGCGCCGCGACGTCGAGATGCTCAAATCCCGCGTCTTCCGCTGCATTATCCTCGACGAGTCGCAGGCGATCAAGAACCCGCAGTCCCTCACTGCGCGCGCCGCAAGGCGCCTTCAGGGGCTGCAGAGAATCTCGCTGACAGGAACTCCCGTGGAGAACTCGACGGTGGAGCTGTGGAGCCAGTTCGCTTTCCTGAACCCGGGCATGCTGGGGTCGCTCGACTACTTCCGGCGCGAGTTCGCCGCTCCCATCGAGCGCAAGAACCACGAGCCAACCGCGGAATACCTGCGATCGCTTGTTCACCCGTTCATACTGCGAAGGACGAAGGAGCAGGTGGCGCCGGAGTTGCCGGCGCGGACCGAGCGCATTGTCTTCTGCGACCTCGACGAGCACCAGCGCAGGCTATACGACCAGTACCGCGAGCACTACCGCGGCATGCTGATCGGGCTCATCGAGGAGAAGGGCATGGATGGAGCCCGCATGCGAATACTGGAGGGACTGCTTCGCCTGCGCCAGATTTCGATTCATCCGCTGCTTGTCGAGTCAGGCTACAAGGGTGAATCGGCCAAGATGGACGTTCTGCTGGAGACGCTCGAAACTCTGCGCTCGGAGGGGCACAAGGCGCTGGTGTTCTCGCAGTTCGTGCAGATGCTGCGGCTGGTTCAGAAGGCTCTGAAGGAACTGGGCATTCCCCACCAGTATCTGGACGGACAGACGAAGAACAGGCAGGAGCGAATAGACGAGTTTCAGGCCGACGCGGATATCCCGTTCTTTCTGATCAGCCTGAAGGCGGGTGGGGTGGGGTTGAATCTGACGGCCGCGGACTACGTGATTCACCTGGATCCGTGGTGGAATCCGGCGGTGGAACGTCAGGCCAGCGACCGCACCCACAGAATCGGGCAAGATAAGCCTGTATTCGTCCACAAGCTGATTGCCCGCGACACGGTTGAGGAGAAGATGCTCGACCTGCAGGAGCGCAAGCGCGCGCTCGTGGACCGGCTGGTCTCCACAGAGAGCGGCTTCTTCAAGTCGCTGACCCACAGCGACGTGCAAGCGCTCTTCAGTTGACGCGCCCGGAGCCTAGCTGTTCGAGAACGGTGACCGCTTGCGGGAGAAGATCTCCTTCATTGTCGGCGCGTGGTGCTCTTCTCCGGCGTCTTCCGGCTTCTTGCGGCGGGCCCGTGCCCTTCGCTCAGCCCTGTTCAGAGGGGCCTCCTCGGGCTCCTGTTTCTCCTGATTGCTATCTGGCTTCTCGTCTGCTGCCATACCTGCCTCCGTCGGGCATTTGTGCCCAGCAGTACTATAGCGCAAGTTGCCGCTTTGTGAAACCCGTTTGCCGCTTTGCTATGATCGCGATATGACGTAGATCGCCTGGTCGGCGAGCAGATTCGGCATGAAACGCACACGGCGGCAGGTCCCACCGGACGTCCTCAAGAATATGCGGTCCATGACCCGGAAGCCCTGTGAACGGCACAACTCGTCGAAGTCTCTGATCGTGGTCAGGTGGATGTTCGGGCTGTCGTACCATTCGTACGGCAGGCGGTCCGTGCGCGGCATCCGGCCTTTCAGCCCTAGCTGCAGCCGCCCGCAGATGAATGCGAAGTTCGGGAAGCTGAGGATCACCTGCCTCCCAACGCGCGCCGCCTCGCGTATCAGCATATCGGGCTGGTGCAGAACCTGGATCACGTTTGTGAGGATGACGTAATCCAGCACCTGGTCGTCGAAGTCGGCCAGGCCTTCGTCAAGGTTCC